>NZ_DASUBE010000041.1:0-19848 GCF_035763405.1 Edaphobacter sp. | reverse complement strand
CGAGAACGGATCAATCTGCTGGCCGACGCCCAGGGTCTTCGACCACGTGTAGTTGACGTTGTAGGTCAGGCTGTTGGACCGCTTGACCCAGCTCAACTGCAGGCCGTTGTAGTTGGAGTAGCCGTCATTCGAGATGACGTTGATCTGGTTGGTGCTGTACTCCTTGCCGAATGGACGATAATCAGCTTCCTTGTTGTTCGGAGCACCCTGACCGAGGACTTCCGGATTAGGAGAAACCACGCCCGTGACCGGGTCTGGCTTGAAGAATGCACCCAGCGGCACCTTGTTCTGGTCGGTGTACGCCTGGAAGCCGCTGCCCGAGATGCTCTCGCCGCCCATCACCAGCTGCGTGCTCTGGTTGCCGACGTAAGCGACTTCGACCAGTGACCGCCACGGGGCCTGCTGAGAGATGGTGAAGTTATACGACTTGCTTTCAGGAACGCCGTAGTCCTTCGGGTCCACTGCATTGATACCGCCCGACACGCCGCCTACCGCTGGCGGCTGAGGAATCAAGCCGACCTGAGACAGTTGCACGAAGGTGCCGCTTGGCCTGGTGTAGTTGAGCAGTCCCTGCGCCGTTGTCAACGCGCTGGTGTAGTCGTTGTACTGATCGGTGAACCGGTAGATGCCCCAGCCGCCGCGCAGCAGCGTCTTGCCGTTGCCGAACACGTCGTAGGAGACGCCGAAGCGCGGAGACACCAGAACGAACCGGTCCGGCTGGCCGCTCTTGGGAATTCCCGGGTTGATGCCGTGCCAGTACGCTCCCGGGTTCGGCTTGCCCGAGGCAAAGTCGGAGGCAACGAGACTCGGAATCCACACGGCAAGACCGTTGCCCTGCCGATCGTACCAGTGGCCGATGTGGTCGAAGCGGACACCGTACTCGATGTTGAGTCGGTTGCTCGCCTTCCACGAGTCGTCGCCATACACCGAGAAGGTCTGGTATGCGATGTCGCTGACCAGCGCCTGATTGGTCTCGTTGTACGAAGTAGCGGTTCCCATCAGGAAGTTGGCGGTTGGATTATTCGCAGATCCGATTTTCTGTCCGGTAAGAACATTGGGCTGAAGATTGCCGCCTGCGCTGAAGCTGCCGATGTTCCCGTTGGGGGCCATGCCGAATGCGCCCTGAATGTTGTCCACGTTCTCGGCATAGAATCCGGTCTTGATCGTGTGCGTTTTGATGACCTTCGTCAGGTCGTCGGAGAACGCGGGCATCTCTTTCTTGACCAGATACTTTCCGCTGGCGGTCTCAAAAATATCTGCTTCCGAAAAGTCTGGGAAGGTGAGGGTTCCGCCGCTGCTGTAGGAAGGAATCAGCTTCGACCCAGCGTTGTAGATCGTGCCGTAGTTGGCGGGTGCTCCGTACGCTGTCGTCGTATTTCCCGCAACCGGATAGCCGAGCTTCGACCGGTACGGCCCGGTTGGGTCCGTGGGACCGACAGGGAAGTTGCCGAAGCCCCAGCTTGCGATGAACTCGTTGGTCAACGTCGGGCTGAAGACATGCGTGAAGTGGCCTGCGAGCGCCTTCGAGTAGAAGGTGCTGACCAGACCGCCGCCGGGATACGGAATCGAATTGTCCGGCGTCCAGTAGATATGTGCGCCGTTGCCCTGAGACGGAGCCGAGTCCTGCGCGTACTGGTAAGAGACGAAGAACGAAGTCCTGTCGCTCATGTTGTAGTCCGCGCGAGCACGGAAGACGTAGCCATTGTGGGTTCCGGGAATGACCTGATCGTAGTTATAGCCGTTGTCCTCGGCCGGGTTGGCGACGTTGGGCTTGGGCCAGAACGCCGCAAGAGCCTTCGCGGCCGGATCAAGAAACTCCGCAGGAATGATTCCCGGCGCACGAGTGCCCTGACCAACAATCGTTCCATCGGGAAGTACCGTTCCGGTCAGCGGGTTGGTTGGATCTAACGGCGCAAGGTTATTGCAACCATTGGTCTTCTTTTCTGTCAGGTTGCCGCCGCAGAAGTTCACATTGGCCGCGGTATTGGTAAAGTTGCCGGCCATCATGTCAGCCGTAGGAATGTAGGACTTCAGCCGGTTCGCGTTTCCTGTGTTCTGTAGGAACCGCTCGTAGCCGACCCAGCCCAGAACCTTCTTGTGCGTGAACGGAATGGGGCCGCCAACGTTGCCGCCCGGATAGTAGTAGTGGGCAGCGCCCCTCGGCGTGCCGCGATGATTGCTCTGCCAGTCGTTGGCATTCATTACGTCGTTCCGAGCGTAGAAATAGCCTTCGCCGTGATACTCCGCCCCGCCCGACTTGCTGACCGAGTTGATGACCACGGGCCCGCGAGGAGCGTCGGCACCGAAGTTCGAGGTCTGAACGCTGACCTCCTGCACCATGTCGGGGTTCAGAATGCCGATCGAACTGCAGTCGCAACCTGGGTCGTCCACATCGACGCCGTCGGAGAGCTGGCTGGTGCCGCCGCGGTTGGGCGCGCCATTCGCATTCAGCCCGTTGCCGACCGCGCTCGACGCCGCGCTGGCGACCGTCGGGTCGAACATCGCATTGTTACTCACTCCGCTCGCAACCATCGTGACGCCGGGCAGCACCTTCAGCAGCTCAGTCACGTCGCGGCCCTGTAGCGCCAGTTGCTGAATGTCTTTGTTGTCCAGCAGCGCCGCACGCTGGCCGTTCTCCACGTTGATGATCTGCGCGTTCGCCTCGACCGTCACCGTCTGGCCCGTATCGCCCACCGACATCACCAGGTTCGGCAACTTGCGCAGGTCGCCTGCACTCAGCGCAATGCCATGCTGCTCATAGGTATTGAAGCCCTTGGCCTCAATCCTGAGCGAGTAGGTTCCTGTCAGCAACGCAGGAAACGCGAAGTACCCTTCACCGTTGCTGACCGATGTACGCCGGTCGTGTGTCGCGTCGTTGGTCAAAATGACGTTCGCGCCTGGAATCACCGCGCCTGTGGGATCGACCACCGTGCCGTTCACCGTCGCCGAAATTTGCGCGTGGGCTGCGGGCAGGAGCATCACACATGC
This sequence comes from Edaphobacter sp., assembly GCF_035763405.1. Taxonomy (NCBI): domain Bacteria; kingdom Pseudomonadati; phylum Acidobacteriota; class Terriglobia; order Terriglobales; family Acidobacteriaceae; genus Edaphobacter; species Edaphobacter sp. The sequence continues at coordinate 16,860 of NZ_DASUBE010000041.1, read as the reverse complement.
AGCCAGAGCCAGCAGCAGGCTCAGCGGCATCCAGCGCGCCATGTTTGGGAGAGCACTCCCAGGACCTCGTTTCATTCGCATATTGCCTCCAAAAAATCGTTCATTCACACCTGTGCCGGCCCATACCGGCAATTTGGTTACACGCAACAGCCAGCGCCGCTGCGCCAGTTTCGTTGCCCGAGGACCTGAGCCCCCGGGGCCTGCATCGATACCCCATACTTAATCGATTCAACAATGGGTTCACAACAAGCTAAAACGCTTCAGTGTGTTGATGAAGCGTTTATATGATTCAGGTAATGAATGTCAACTGATTTTTTTGCCACCCGCAGAAATGCCCGATTTTCAGGAAATTAGCGCCGAAGAAAAGGCCCGAATCTCCTCGGCCGAACCTCCGGTCCCGGCTCACAATGGAGAAAACAAATCCTGCTCTCCGCCTTCTGAAAAATACCTTCCTCCGCTCCTCCCATCGTCCGTGCTCTGCACGGATTTCTCTTCAAACCATCCACCGACGAAAAGTGGTCCTTACCGGTGAAGCAATCGTTTTCCTAAACCTGTTCAACTGCACTGCGAATGCTGGATGATATTCATGCGAATCCGATTTCAGCAGTGGAGGAACCGATCGTGCGATACGAGACTTGTTCAGCACCATCTCAAACGACAACCTCGCTCGTGGTGCGTCGCGTTTCCCCTGAAGACACTGCGGCCATCGTGGAACTGAGCAGCCAGTTGGGCTACGAGATCTCCATCGAGGCCGTCACCGAGCGCATTCGCACTCTAACCGCACGCCCCGCCAGCCAGGTCGCCTTCGTCGCCTGCCTCAACGCAGAGGTTGTCGGCTGGATCGAGACAGTCATCGAGCACCATCTGCAATCACCGCCCCACGGTATGATTACCGGCCTCGTCGTCAGGGACGACGTGCGGGGCCTCGGCGTAGGCAAACGCCTGTGCGCCGAAGTCGAAGCCTGGACCCGAAGCAACGGCATCGCCCTGCTGCGCGTTACCTCGCGGATGACCCGCGAGCGGGCGCACCGGTTCTACCTCCGCGAAGGCTTCACCCAGACCAAAACCTCGGCGGTGTTCGAGAAGGTACTAGCCTAGCAAGGACCACCATTTAGGATTGGGATATGCCGATCTTTCAGGTGATTATTCTTGCCATTGTGCAGGGTATGGCGGAGCTGCTGCCCGTTTCCAGTTCCGCGCACGTCGTTGTTGCCGAAAAGCTGATGGGGCTCGACCCATCTTCGCCTCAGATGACGCTGCTGCTGGTCATGCTCCACACCGGCACCATGTTTGCCGTCATCGCCTACTTCTGGAACCAATGGAAGCGGACCTATTTTTCCAGCGCCGACTCCTTCAAGCGGTTTCTTGTCCGGCTCATCTGGGCCACCTTCCTGACCGGCATCATCGGCGAGGCGCTGAACATCGCTATCCAAAAGACGGCCTTCAAGGGCGCGTCGAAGGCCGAGATCGAGCTGCTCTTTGGCCGTCTCGACCTGATTGCTCCCGCATTGCTCGCAGTCGGCATCCTGATTCTGATCGCCGGGCTGCTTGAGAGACGCCTCACGACCTCCGCCGCGAAGGTCTACGGCGACAGCGTCACCATGCGCCAGGCAGGATGGATGGGCGCGATCCAGGGTCTGTGCCTGCCGTTTCGCGGCTTCTCACGCTCGGGCGCAACCATCTCGACCGGCATGTTGACCGGCGCAAGCAAGGAGCGGGCCGAGCGGTTCAGCTTTGCCCTTGCCGTCGTATTAACTCCTCCGGTCGTGGCGCGCGAAGTGTGGCGACTGCTCAAGGCTTCGCACGAGGCCGCTGCAACGGGCGTACCGTTCAACCTGCACGGCAGCATCGTCGTCAGCGTGCTGGGGATGGTCTTCGCCTTCATCGCCGGCCTCGTTGCCCTGAAGTGGCTGAGCAGTTGGCTGGAGAAAGGCCGGTGGTACCTGTTCGGCATCTATTGCCTGCTGGCCTCGGCGGTGGTCTTCTATCTCCACTACGGCCCGCGGCATCTCTAGTGTCCGGAGTCTGAAGTTCACAACACAAATAACCTTGTCATCCTGAGCGGAGTTTGCCGGTCTCTTCGGCAAACGCAGTCGAAGGACCTGCGGTTCGCAGTCTCTGCCGATGGAAACAACTTCGGACTCAGGACACTAGCGCGGCAGCGCTCTCGATGAGCGTATAGCCACAAAGCCCAGCGCGCAGATCACTGCGAGCAGCGCAATCCACAACAGGTCAGGGTAACGCTCAGTGAGCGGGCGCGTGTCCGGACGCGGGCGATACTCCGGATTCGTCTGCTCTGCTCCCAGGCGCGCAACGGCCGTGCGTGCCGCGGTCGAAAAGATGCGAGCATAGTCATAGACCGGCGCGGCCAGCCCCGGATCTCCGTAATACAGCGTAAGTGGTGCAGCCGAGGGTGCATTGAAGCAGAGGTTGCGTTCGCGCATCTCCAGCCGCACCGAAGTGATAGGCAGCGGCGTATCATCTCCGTTTTCGACGACGACCTCGACCGTTGCCGCATCCTGTAGGTTCGAGCCGATGGTGGCCCGCACGCTCAGCTGCTCCTGGCGAATCTCGCGCCCCGCCTGCGTCATGCGCACGCGCTGAATGGCCCCGGCCAGACTCTCGCCCGAAGTGGCCGGCGTGCCTGCGGGCCGGTCGAAGATGTGGACATCGCGGCTGAAGTTGCCCTTAAAGCCGGGCGCGATCTCGAACGAAACGCGCTCCACCGGAACGCGCGCAGGCAGGGCAAAGGTGGCGATGCTCTGCCGCTCGTGGTTGGCAATCGAAGTGGTCGCAACGGCCGTCGTATAGAGCGTCTGGGCCTCGCGGCTGGGCGGCACCGTCGCGCCGAGCACCATCTGCGGTGTCGCCTTGAAACCGCGCGTGCCGGGCGCAGGCGAGGCTGCGAGGACAACGTGCAGCCACGGAAAGGTGGACTCCTGCAAATGAAGCGTCGAGTTGCGCGAGAGATGCTGCGAGGTGAGATCGAACAGCGTGAACTGGCCAAGAGCGGTCGCGGCTCCGCCCTGCGTCGTCGAACCGGAGACGGTCGCGGTAGCAATGTAATCCTGGCCGCTGAGGTCAAGCGCGACCTCGGTGTAAGGACGCTGCGGCATCTCAAGATCAAAGACAATACTGCCCTGGCGCAGGCCAAGGTTGACGACACGCGCAGGAGAGCTGTCCGGCTGTGCCGGTTGGCTCAGCGTAATGGCGTAAGAGACTTCGCGCGGCGTGGCCGTGCGTGCGCCCTCGTAGAGGCGCAGATCCTTGAGCGAGGCCGAAGCGTGGGCGAACGTCTCGGCATCAAGCACGGCGCAGGCCTGTCCCGCACCGGGCGCCGCGACCTGCCGCATATAGCGGAAGTAATGGAAATCCGCAGATTGGACCGGGGGAGCGGCGGCTTGCAGAAAAAGAACTGCCAGGAGGAGGGCTGATTTCACTGATCGGCTCCCGCGGTTGGCTCTGCTGTGGAATGAGGTTTGGAATCGCGCAGCGCGAGCCAGTCCTTCTGGTAGGCAAAGCTGATGGCCATCAGCACCGCTCCCAGAGCGAGAAAGCTGATGATGTGATAGCTGAAGCCGAGATCGCGCACGTCGTAAACAAACGTCTTGCCGATGGTAAAGATCAGCAGCACCAGCGCCTGCCAGCGAATGAATGCGCTCCGCTTCCAGAAGCCGACCGCCAGCAGCGCCGCGCCGTAGACCAGCAGAAACGCCGAGATGGCCAGCGAGCGCTGAAGCGCGGCGTCAACATTGCCGTAGGACCGGCCAAAGTCAACGTAAATCTCGCGCACGCAGGCAAGCACAGCAACAAGGTTGAACGCGATGATGCACCCACCCGCAATCCCGCGCCACCGAGGTGTAGCCTCATCAGAACTGCGACTGGCGCGCAGCGCGATCCACGCCGAGAGCGCAAATGCCGCGACCCCAAAGAGTGACGTAGCGAACCGGCGATTCAGAAAAGCAGTCTCGACAACATAGTAAGGAGAGGATGGCTGTGCGATGACACTGACCCATCCAAGGGCCAGCGTGGCAATCGAGAGCAGGCGCAGCACACGGTGTGCAGCAACAGACGTCGTCTCTGCCGCAGGCGCTGCCTCAACAGCAGGCACAGCCAGGCGCGCGGAGATCCACAGCAACGCAACGCCCTCCGCGAGCCAGCCAATCGTGATCCACCGGCCGCTCGCCTTCAGCGGAATCGCAATCGTCAGGAAGACAATCGCCAGCGAGAGATGCATCGCTGCCGTCACACGCGCAGCAGGCAGACGCATCAGGCCAAGATAGATGGCTCCAAACGCAACCGCCATCCACGGCAGCAGCGCGTGATGGCCGGAGTCCTCAAGCAGCGAATAGAACGCCAGCGAGCCGAACACCGCATTCGCCAGCGGCAGCAGCACCTCCGTAATCACACTGGAGCCGTGCAGCTCCGCATCGCCTCCGCGCAGCGAGGGCACGATGAATGTCAGGAAGAAGAGAGCCACGAAGGCGCTTGTCACCGCAAGCTCCTCGGCCGTATTGAACTGCATGTACCAGCCGATGAAGAACGCCACAGTCGCCGGAAACGCCCCGAGCAACAAACGCGGCCAGGACTTCAGCCGCACCAGCGCAACAGCCGCAATGTCGATGGCGAGGATGTACGTAAAGAGAAAGACCTCATGGTTGCTGCCGGTCGAGAGCAGCAGCGGCGTGGCAAAGCCTCCGGCCAGCGCGTACGCTGCGAGAATCTCGCTCGACTGCGACCACGCCATAAAGGCATTCCACGCCGTGACAAGCACCATCAGGGCCAGCGCCACACCCGCGGGCATCAGGTGATAGAGCTGGAACGCCGCCCACAGCGACAGATACAGCGCACCCGAACCCACGGCCTTCAGCGAGTACGAGAACGCCGGAAACCCCTTGCGACGGAACCGCTCCGACCAGACAACGATGGCCGTGCCCGCAACAAGCCCGGCGATCACGCGACCCAGCGGGCCGATCCAGTGGTTGTCCATCGCATACTTCAGAAACAGCGTTGCCCCAATCAGCAACGCAATGATGCCGATGCGGCTGAAGATCTGCGACCCGATGCGGTTCTCAAGCGAAACCTGCGGCTTCGGCGGCTGCGTGAAGCTCGGCACCGGAACCGGCTGCGAGGGCTCGGGCTTTGGCGGCGGCGCCACGTACTCCCGCTCTTGCAGAGACGAAGGTGCAGGGTGCATTCCGGCAAGCTGGCGCTCAATCGCATAGACACGCGCCGTCAGCGCGGCCAGCTCACGCGCCAGGTCGGTCGGCTGTGCCGGATTTTCGTCTATGGCCATGGCAACTACTCTACCGCCTCCGTGCGGAGTGGCAAAGGACTTCCGCACTTGATACTCTTTCGCTCGATGAGCAATACGCCGGTCCGCGTTCTGGTGGTCGATGACGATGAAGTGAGCCGCGAGGTGCTCTCCGTGCTGCTCGAAAGCGCAGGCTATGCGGTCGAGTCCGCCGACTCCGGCGAGGCGGCGCTCACTCGGCTCCGAAACGTCGATCACGCGCTGCCCGCCGTCCTTCTGGTGGACATGCAGATGCCCGGCATACGCGGCGGCGAGCTTGCGCGGCAGCTTCGCGGTCTCTGCGGCCGCGCCACGCTGCTCCTGGCCATGAGCGGCAGCCAGCCCGAAGACGAGGCCCGCCGCGGCTTCGACGACTTCCTGTTGAAGCCCTTCACCATGGAACAGCTTCGCGCGGCCATCGACGGTGGCCCTGCGCAGCCCGCACACGACGAGGCCGCAGGCGCACTCAACGAGGCCGTGTACCGCAAACTCGCCGAGTCGATGAACGCAGTTCAACTCGAAAAACTGTACGCGATGTGCCTTGACGACGCCGAAAAACGAATCGCCGAAATGCGGCGCGCAGCAGCAAGAGGAGACGACGACATCTATCGGCGCGAGGCACACGCCATCAAGGGAGGGTGCGGCATGGTCGGCGCAACGGAGATGCAAATTCTTGCAACCTCAATGGAAACAAAAGGGATAGAGGCTAATCATGTAGCTTCTCTCGATGAATTCCTGCTGGCGTCCAAACGACTGCGGCGTATTCTGTTCGCACGTCGCCGTGCGACGTAAACGTTGGCCCATGGAACGTTTCGAGGAGAACCACTCATGAAAGAAGTTGCGAAGAAGACTTCCGAGGCCGGAGTAAGCATCGCTCCCATTCGCGTTGTCGTTGCCGACGATCATCCCGTCGTCCGCTTCGGCGTCAGGAACATGCTCGAGAGCGAGGCCGGCTTCGAGGTCGTCGGCGAGGCCGAAGACGGCGACGTCGCCATCACGCAGACGCTCGAGCTGGAGCCGGACATTCTGCTGCTCGACCTCGCCATGCCGCGCCTGCCCGGGCTCGAAGCACTGCGCGCCATTATGAGCAAGTCGCCGCGCGTGAAGATCATCATGCTGACCAGCACCATCTCGACGCAGCAGATTATCGAGGCGCTCCAGATTGGTGCACGCGGCATTGTGCTCAAGGACGCCGTCGCAGGCGACCTCTCGAAGTCGCTGCGCGCCGTGCTCCAGGGCGACTACTGGATCGGCGGCGAGCGTGTCGCCAATCTGGTCTCGAAGCTCAACGAGCTGATGAAAGAGGCCGCCTCGATCCCCGAGCGCAAGACCTACGGCCTCACGCCGCGCGAGTTGGAAGTCGTGACGTGCATCGTCGAAGGATGCAGCAACAAGGACGTCGCCAAGCAATTCGCCATCAGCGAAGAGACCGTGAAGCGCCACCTCTCGAATATCTTCGACAAGACCGGCGTCTCCACGCGCCTCGAACTCGCGCTCTTCGCCATCGCCCACAAGCTGGTCGTGCTCGAAAGTTAAGCTGCCTTCGGTAAGATGAAGGTATGGGCGAAGATGCAACCGAAGACATCGTAGATTTGCTTGTCATCGGCGCAGGGCCGACGGGCATGGCGTGCGCGATCGAGGCGCAGCGCGCGGGCTTCTCTACCCTGCTCGTAGACAAGGGCTGCCTGTGCAATTCGCTGTTTCACTATCCGGCGAACATGACCTTCTTCACCACGCCGGAGCTGCTCGAAATCGGCGATATGCCCTTCTCCAGCCCGAACCAGAAGCCCAACCGCAACGAAGCCCTCGAGTACTACCGCAAGGTCGCCGAGCACTACCGGCTCGACGTGCGGCAGTACGAGACGGTCGAGCGCGTCAGCGGAGCCGAAGGCAACTTCACCGTCCACACCGCCGATCGCTTCGGTCGTACCATCGAGCACCGCGCGCGCAGGCTCGCCGTCTCGACCGGCTACTACGATCTGCCCAACTATCTCGGCGTGCCCGGCGAGGACCTCTGCAAGGTGCTCCATTACTACGACGAGGCGCACCCCTTCTACGACATGGACGTGCTCGTCATCGGCGGCAAAAACTCAGCCGCCATCGCCGCGCTCGACCTCTGGCGTCACGGCGCGCGCGTCACGCTCGTGCATCGCCGCGCCGAGATGCACCGCCACGTCAAGTACTGGATCCTGCCCGACATCAACAACCGCATCAAAAACGGCGAGATCAAGGCGCACTTCAACAGCTCGGTGCTGAACATCTCCGAAGACAACGTGACGCTGGCTACGCCCGAAGGTGCGGTCACGCTCAAAAACCAGTTCGTGTTTGCGCTGACGGGCTACCATCCGGACTTCGGATTCATCGAGCGGCTCGGCGTCAAGCTCGACCCGGACAACGACCGTTGCCCCGTCTGCAACCCGGCGACGCACGAAAGCAACGTGCCGGGAATCTATCTTGCAGGGGTCATCATCGCAGGTGAGAGGACCAATGAAATCTTCATCGAGAATGGCAGATTTCACGGCCAGGCCATCGCCCAGGCGCTGCGCCGGAAGCGCGCCGAAGCCTCATCCTAGACGGCACAACTCACCTGCTGAGCATCTTACATATTGTGATTCCTCGCGGCGGCGTAGAATTTAACCATGTCACGAGGATGGGAGAGCAAATCCGTGGAAGAACAACAGTCGCAGGCCGCTGAACCGAAGCCCAACACTTCCCAGGCCAACGCCGAGGCGGCAGAGCGCAAACGGCAGCGACAGGCCCTCGAGTTGCAACGCGAGCGCATTCTGTCCGAGCGGACATCGAGCCCGCACCGGCGCTCCGCACTCTCGCTCGCCCTGGCCGACATCGAAGAGAAGCTGGCCGAGTTGGGCTGGACGATCCACATGTAGCGTACCGCCGCGCTCTGCGCAAGAACCGATCGCGTCCATGCAGGTATCAGTGCGCCGAAGATTCACTTGCAAAAAAAGACGAGAGACCGCGTGGTCTCTCGTCTTTTTGTTTTGATGAGCACCTTATTGCGGAGCTGGCTGTGCCGCAGCCGTGGGCGCACTTTGCGCAACACCAATGGCGTTGCCGGAGACAACAAGCTGAACCCGCCGGTTCTTCGCCCGGCCCGCAGAGGTCGAGTTGTCAGCCACCGGGTTTGCCTTGCCGTAACCGGTCGAGCTGATGCTGTCCTGCCCCACCCCCTGGGTGATGAGGAAGTTTCGCACAGCGTCCGCGCGGTTCTCCGAGAGCTTCTGGTTGTAATCATCGCTGCCCACGCTGTCCGTGTAACCCTCGACCTGAAGCTTCAGCCCCGGATACGCCGCAAGGATTCCGGCGACCTTGGCAAGGCTCAGTTGCGTATTCGGCTTCAGCGTGTACTTGCCCGTGTCGAACAGAACATCGGACATGTTGACGATCAGGCCGCGCGCTGTCTCGCTGGTAGCGAGCACGCTGTTGAGCTGGCTGCGCAGCTTTTCGCGGACGGCATTCGCATCATCGGCGCTCTTCTTTGCCGCATCGGCCTTGGCCTGGGCTTCGGCGGCGGCGGCACGGTCCGCGGCGGCCTGGGCCTCGGCGCGGGCGCGTTCGGCATCGGCCTGCGCCTGAGCCGCCTTGGCCTGTTCAGCGGCAAGTTGCGCCTGCTGCGCTTCCAGCGCCGATTGCTGTGCCTTCGCCTGCGCATCGCGCTTGGCAAGTTCAGCGTTCATCTGCCGTTCGTCCGCCTGCTTGCGCAGCGTCACAATCCGCGCATCTTCTGCGCGCTGCACCGCCTGCCGCGCAAACGTGACGGCCATCTTGGGATTGCCCTTCTTATTGCCTGCGATGTCGGCTGCATTGCGCAGGTCCTGCTTGGCCTCGGCCATGATGTCGGTCGCGTATTTCTCCGCGCCGGCATCGGTGGCAATGCGAACGGCGTTATACGCCTGATACAGTTCGAGCGGCGCTTTCTCATTGCGCGTAATCGGGTTCGCAACCGTGTCCGACCCGGTCCCCGCATACGTCCCGCGCGGCAGCAGCGAGTAGTGCGCATTCACCTTCTCCAGCACGCCCGAGGTCTTGTCGTTCAGAATCACGTTCTGTAAAACAACCACATCGCTCGGCTGCGTCACGGAAAAGTACGGCTCAGCCGTCACAACCAGCCCAAACGATTGAAGCGCCGTCGTCACGTCAATATTGCTCTTGCCTCCACTGGAAGGAAGAATCTCGCCCAGGTTGTTCGGACGCCCATCCGGTGTAATCGCCCACAGCACGTAGGTCAGGTACTCGGCGCCGAAGCCGTTCGCGGGCGTAAGCCCCTGAAACTTCGCCTCAATATGAATGCCGCCCCGCTCGCTGGTGACTCTGGCCTCGCCCTTGGCCAGCGGCAGCAGCATCGTTCCCTTGAAGCCGACCGTCGTGGTGCCGCTGCGGTGCAGGTAATTCACTGCATCCAGGTCGCGCTGCACCACCTTCACGCGGTAGATATAGATTCCGTTGTCGCCCTTCTTCAACTCCTGCGGCTGCTGTTGCGGCCCAGGCTCAGGCTGCGAGGTCGGATTCGGCTCCTGCCCTCGAATCGCCACTGTCGAATAGCCGCAAAATACCACTAAAGCCAGGACTGCAAAGAACTTCCCCTTGCGATTCATGCACACTCTCCTTACCCTCAGTTCACTTGAGTTACAGGCATGTTGATTTAACGAAAGACTTCACTCTCGTAGTGCGATGCAGCAGTGTGGAGAAAGGTTAGTCCCAGGCTCCCAAGGCCGCTTCCAGCCAAATCCTCCCAGCTTCCTGAGAAGGGCTAAGGCATTCAAAACCAACAAACCAAGGCAAGAAAAAAATGATGCAGGCACAACTGGGGAGATTCTATACTCCCCCGGCCAACAGTTCGTGCCTCGATGAATTCAAAACGTCATCAAGTCATCGTGGGGAATTGAGAGAGAAATGAGCAGGCCTATCGCCGCCAACGACGACACGCTCCCTTTGGCCCAGCCATTGGCGGGATCAAAGGGAGCGCGACGGCGCTAAGCGTTGTGCTGCTGTGTATTCGAGCGGTGCACGAAGTGGTATGGGGGCCAGGGGCCGGAGAGCTGCATACGGCACTCTTTCAACTCGTGTGTGGCCGAGGTGTACTTATTCTGGTACCGCTCCACCGTCTTGTTGTCGATCAGGTGGGCGATGTCCAGCAGCATCTTTCCCGACTCCATCCGCTTGCACGTAATCTCCTCGGCGATGGGGAGAAACATGCGGTGCATCTGCACCGAAAGCGCACGGGCCTTCGACTGGCGCTCCCGCTGCCGGGTGGCGCTCTCTCTCAGGCTCGTCAGGTATTGCTGGCCTACGGTCATGTTCCGGCTCGAATTGCCGGGGCAGGTATCGTCCACCACGACCTTGAGGTGCATCTCGGCTTTCCCGCGAAGACGCTCGACGTTGGCCATGAAGTGGCGCTGGTTGGAGCGGACCGAGCGGCGCAGTGCGTCGTCATCCGCAAACGTAGTCCCAAAGCGAAACGGCAAAACCGTGGAAAGTTTGAAGCAGTCAGCTACGACACGAGCGTGGTCCCGGGCAGCCTGCTGATCCAGCCGGGCACTGTCTTCCGCGGTATGCTCGGAGACGATGACGGCCAGGTCGCTGGCTGGAAACAGGAACGTCTGATTACCAAACAAACCCGAAACACCTGTTAAGGGCATCGGGCGGCGGTGACGGCAAAGTTCCGGAAAGGCCTGTCTCTCTGCAATGCAATAGGCGTACCATGCCATGTTTTTATCCTTCCAAAACGCGCTGAAGGGGTCGAACCGCCTCTTCAGGTAGTTGGTTGTTTAACTCATACTGATACGGTAGTGGTCAGGAAACTATTCATTCGCAGCGATTTGGTGCGGGAGAGAACGCTAACCGAACGCAAACTTTCCCAAACCGAAACGGATAGTATGCCTATTGGAAGACGATTGGCAACCCCCCAACCTCGCCGGATGTCGCCGCTCGACGCCACTTAGGAATTTTCCCTTTTTAAATGTTTAACTTAGCCTTGCCGCAGCACACATGCCGAAGCGTTCCCGCAAAGAATTCCCTCAGCATAAAGTGGGCTGCCCGTCTCCAAATCCTGTGATTTCCACAGACCGGGAACCCGCGCATCGACCTCCATCTCACGCAAACGCCTTCTCGTATCACCAAAACCCAAGCCCCATCGCCTGACGCCGTTCCGTCTAAGGCTGCTATTTTTATTGGAATGAACGCCTTATACAATCCCCTCCCGAAACGCGGTCGCGATCTCTGGAGCCTTACTTTGTTGTGCTTGCTCGCTGGCGCGCCCTTACTGACCACGATTCCTGCTCGGGCCCAAACCAACCCCTCTCCCGATGAGATCATCTTCACCAACGGCGATCATCTCACCGGCAAGCTCGAGCGCGAGGTCGGCGACTCCATCGTCTTCAAGAGCGACTCGGTCGGCGAAGTCACCGTCTCGGCCTCGAAGGTCAAGGAATTGCACTCCAACGGCCAGTTTGTCGTACTCCAGAAGGGCGAGACCGTCACGCGGACCCAGCGGACTTCCGGCCCGGTGAGCTACGCAAACAACGCGATCACGGTCAGCGGAGCCAAGGCCGAAACCGTCCCCGTCAAGGACATCTCCTACGTCATGGACGGCGCGACCTATAACAAAGAGGTCCTCGCAAATCCATCGCCGCTCCAGGGCTGGAACGGCGCCGTCACCGGCGGAGTCACCCTGCTTCGCGCCACCGACTACGGCGAAAACTTCACCCTCGGCCTGGGACTCATCCGCGCCATCCCCACTGTACCCTTTCTGCCGTCGCGCACGCGCAGCACCATCAACGTGCTCGAAACCTACGGCAAGCTGACCTCGCCTGCCATTCCCCCGACGACTCCACCCTCGGCCGCCGTCACAAAAACCAGCATCTTCCACGCCGACGCCGAGCACGACAAATACTTCAACTCGCGGCTCTACGGCCTGGTGGGCACGTCCTTCGACCACAACTACGCCCAGGGTCTCGACCTCCAGCAGATCTACGGCGGTGGCGTCGGCTATACCGTCATCCAGTCGCCCCTCCAACAGCTCGACGTCAAGGTCGACGTCCACTACGAGCGGCAAAAGTTCTTCCCGCCCACTCCCAGCGACAATCTCATCGGCTCCACCTTCGGCGAAGCCTACCACCGCAATCTGCCGCACAAGATCGTCTTCAACGAGAACGGCAGTTTCATCCCCTCATGGAACCACTCCAGCGCCTACTCGGCCATCGTCGCCGCCGGGCTGTCGCTGCCCACCTACAAGCGCCTGAGCGTCAGCCTGAACATGCTGGACAACTACCTCAACAATCCGCCGCCCTTCTACAACAAAAACAGCTTCCAGTTCATCACCGGCATCACCTACACCCTGAAGTAGCCTCGAACTCAAACTCAACCACGGATTTCCGCGGACGGCACGGGTTGTTTCATCCGTGACGTTCCGCGAAATCCGTGGTCGTCTTTAAATCGCTGTCATCGGCGTTAATCGGAGTTAAGCCTTTCGCCCCCGGGAGACCCGCGCTTCCGGTAGACTTGATGGAGCATCGCCAACAGCAAACCTCTGCTTTTGAACAGTCAGGAACCGATTCAGACATGAAATTGCCTTTGCTCGCTGCACTTGCCGGTCTGGTTTTGATGACCAGCGCGGCCCAGGCCCAGAACCAGGTCGGGGTCTACATCAACCCGATCGTGTCGCGCATCAGCAACCCGGCCGACACCGGCCTGTTCGCCTTTCTGGGCCCCAATACGTCCTCGCGCATCTTCGCCGGCTTCGACATGGGCGGCTACGACGACTTCTCGCACTCCCCCTCGAACGACATCGGCGTAGACGTTCGCGGCAGCTTCCTGCGCGGTAACGGCGCATTCCTCGGCAGCTTTCTCGTCGGCCCGCGCGTCGTCTTCAAGCCGTCCTCGAAGATGAAGCCCTACGTCGAGGCGCTGATCGGCGTGGCCCGCTCGCGTCCGCCGCACAATCCCCGCGGTCTCAGCGCGTTCCAGTACGGCATCCTCGGCGGAGTCGATTACTCCTTCAGCTCGCACGTGGACTTCCGCATGTTCGAGGTCGGCTACAGCGCCGCCCAGACCATCGGCAGCGGTGTCTTCGGCGGTACCGGGACGACAGGCACCAACACCTCGAAGATGCTCAACGTCAGCACCGGCCTCGTCTTCCGCTTCAAGTAGGCAAAGCGAACTCTGAACAAATCCTCGTTTTGAAGGGGCGCGACTTCAGTCGCGCCGCACACCCAATTCACGTCATCTCGACCAGAGGCGGCGCTTTTGCCGCCGGAGTGGAGAGACCCCCGTATTTTTTCCCGACGCCCAAAACTCCAGCGTCACCCAGATACCCCCTGAGCCACGCGCTCACCGCACTGCCCCGCCCAGTATCTGCGTCACCGGATCCGGCAGCGGCTTGTCAGCGTTCTTGAGCAGCAGCGTGACGTCCCACATCTGCGCTTCCGTCAGGATGTGGTCATACGCCGGCATCCCCGAAAGCCGGATGCCGTTCGCCACCTTCCAGTACGTCTCGCCCGGCTCGTCGTCGCTCACCCCCACCACAGTTCCCCGGGCGTGCTTCTTCCAAAGCTGCGGCGCGCTCGGATACATATATCGCGCGTGGGCCACATCGTGGCCCGGCGTGCCATGGCAGCTCGCGCACTGCTCCATATAGATGTGCGCCCCTCCCTCGAAGACATCTTCGCTCGTGCCGAACGGCGGCGTCTTCATCTCACGGTCAATGCGCGCGTTCAGCGGAACATGCACAATCTGCCGCTCAAACGGGAACGGAGCATCGGCCACCGCCACCGGAGGCGTGCCGAACCGGAAGTACACAAAGACCGCCGCGACCACCGCGGCAATGCCCAGCAGAAATCCGAGAACGAGTTTGCCTGAACCGCCGCCGCTCTTGTTTGCCATCCCGATTGGCTCCTTTTCCATGCCCTCGCTCACCGCGAAACGGGCGCCAGATGTTCTAATAGTAGATGGTTCAGGCTTAACCCCGACTTAATTTGCCGTCACCCCAGGTTTTTCGTTACCCAGGTTTCACCTTAGCAAAGCAGCTTGTGCAGGAGTCATTGTTGATGTTTGGTTTCAGGATACGTGTGAAGAAGGTAGCTATTCTTTCGCTGGCGCTGGCCGTCGGCGGAGCAACCAGCCTCTCGGCGCAGACAACACGGCGCACCCGCCGGGAGAACGCCAACCGCAAAGCGCGCATCGAGCGGACCATCCAGGAGACCTACAGCCATCGCTGGGAGGTGGGCGGCGGCGGCGGCTACCTTCGCTTCCGCTCCGGCCAGTACCTGCAGAAGAACAATGAAGTCAACTTCTGGATGAGCACCACCTACTACCTCAGGCCGAAGCTCGGCATCATCGGCGAAGTGCGCGGCATGTACGGCAACGCCAAGATCGCCAACGACGCCGGCACGCCTACCCAGCCCATCTTCCTCAACTTCAACCCCCAGATCTCCGAGTACCCCTTCCTCGGCGGCGTCGTCTACCGACTCGTCAGCAAGGAAAAGTTCGCCGTCAGCCTCACCGGCGAAGGCGGCGTGGCGCTGGGCAAATTCGACGGCGGCAGCAAAGGCATCCCCTCCAAGTATCTGCACGTGTGGCAATCGGCCACCCGGCCCGCCTTCAGCATAGGGGCCAACCTCGACTACAACTTCTACCCCAACCTCGCGTTCCGCATCACGCCCACGTGGGTCGGCACCACCTACCATCTGGACCCGCAGGACTCGGCCCCCACCCCGCACGGCTCGCTCCAGAACAACGGCGGCGTCAACATCGGCATCATCTACCGCTTCGGCAAAATCAAGTAGGGTTTTTAGCTTGTCATGCTGACCCTGAGCGCAGCGAATGGGGAAGAACCCCCGCATTTTGCCCGATGCACCACAACACTCCGCTTCAAAAAAACGGAGCCTCACGCCTTCCGCGCATGAGGCTCCGTCATGTTCTTCGGATCAAGGATCTCCGCAATCTGCTCCTCCGTCAGCAGCTTCTTCTCCCGAGCCAGCGCCACAATACTCTTCCCCGTCCCCACCGACTCCTTCACCAGCTCCGCCGCCTTCCGATACCCAATATAAGGATTCAGCGCCGTAGCCAGCGCAATCGTGCTGGCCGCATAATGCGCGCATCGCTCGCGGTTGGCCGTCAGCCCGCGCACACATCGATGGTCCAACTCACGTAACGTATTCGTCAGGATCGTGATCGACTGTAGCGTATTGTGCGCCATCGCGGGCATCATCACGTTCAGCTCAAGCTGCCCCGCCTGCACCGCATAAGCCGTCGCCGCGTCGTTGCCGATCACCTGAAACGCCACCATCGCCGTCAGCTCCGCCAGCACAGGATTCACCTTGCCCGGCATGATGCTCGACCCCGGCTGCAAACTCGGCAGATGAATCTCATTGAACCCCGTATTCGGCCCACTCGAAAGCAGCCGCAGGTCGTTCGAGATGCGAATCATCTCGAGCGCCAGCGTCCGCAGCGCGCCCGAAACCTCCGCCATCGGCGCATTCGACTGCATCGCCCAGCGCATATCCTCCGCAGGCTTCAGGTCAAATCCCGAGACACGCGCCAGATTCGCCACCGCCCGTGCCCGATACTCCGGATGCGTATTCAGCCCCGTCCCCACAGCCGACCCACCAAGCCCAAGCTCCATCAGCCCGCGCGCCTGCTCGCGCATATTCGCGGCAGCCTTGCGAACCGCCACCGCATACGCCGCAAACTCCTGCCCCAGCGTAATCGGAGTCGCATCCTGCATATGCGTCCGCCCGGCCTTCAGTACATCGCCAAACTCCTCCGCCTTCGCCTGCAAACTTCCCGCCAGATCATCCAGCACGGGGTACAGCTCCCGCAGCGCCAGCAGCGCCGAGAGCCGCATCGCCGTAGGGAAAACATCATTCGTAGACTGCCCATAGTTCACATGGTCATTCGGATGCACCTGCCTGTACGTCCCCAGAGGCTCGCCCAGAATCTGCCCCGCTCGATTCGCAATCACCTCATTCGCATTCATGTGCAGACTCACGCCCGCCCCAGCCTGAAACACATCCACGATGAAATGCTCATGATGCCGCCCGTCAACAATCTCCCGCGCCGCCCGCTGAATCGCCCCTCCCTGCTCAGCAGTAATCAACCCCAGCGACTGGTTCGCCTCCGCGGCAGCCAGCTTAATCATCGCCAGCGCCCGAATCAGAAACGAACTTGCCCGCAATCCACTAATAGGAAAGTTCACAACAGCCCGCGCCGTCTGCGCACCATACAAAGCGTCAGCAGGGACTTCAACTGGTCCAAGAGAGTCAGTTTCGGTGCGGATATCGAGCATGAATATGCAGCCTCGCTTGCCACTGTAAACTTTTAGATGGCGCACATGCGACAGTTTGTCTAAGGATTCGGAAAGAATGGCAACGATTAAGCAATCGGACTTCATCGAGAGCGTAGCCGACGCTCTCCAGTACATCAGCTACTACCACCCCGAGGACTTCATCACCAACCTCACCCGCGCCTGGGAGCTTGAGCAGTCCCCCGCCGCCAAAGACGCCATGGCGCAGATCCTCATCAACTCGCGCATGTGCGCCGAAGGCCACCGG
>NZ_DASUBE010000040.1:0-6691 GCF_035763405.1 Edaphobacter sp. | reverse complement strand
GAATGGGCACCCACATTCACCCTTCCTCTCACATGTAATGACATTCATAACCGCCTATACCCCGGCGGGTATCCCATACATAAAATAACGCCCATACTCTGGGTGCCCCATTCATGCGCAGTCTCATCGCGCATGGGTGGGGTGAACGATGTTAGACGTTACGATTAATCTCATGCCGAGCCGTCTCAAGCGTTATCAAGCCGAAGGCCACGACCACTTCATCACCTTCAGTTGTTACCGCCGTCTTCCCTACCTGAACGACAACCGCGCCCGCATCGTCTTCGAGGAAACACTCGAGAAGCTTCGACAGCGTCACCAGTTCTTTCTCTTCGGCTATGTCCTCATGCCCGAGCACGTCCACCTGTTGCTCACCGAGCCAAAAGTCCAATCGCTCGCCACCACACTCAGCGTCCTCAAGGGCGAGACATCGAAAATACTCAAAGGCAAAAGGCCCCAGTTCTGGCAGACCCGATACTACGACTTCAACGTCCTTACCCAGAAGAAACATGTGGAGAAGCTGCGCTACCTGCACCGCAACCCCGTCGAGAGAGGTCTCGTCGAAAAGCCCGAGGACTGGCCCTGGAGCAGCTTTCGCCATCACCTCACGGGCGAGCAGGGCCGAGTTGAGATCGAATCCGAGTGGACGTGGAACCGGCGCGAGAGGGAAGCAACCCCACCCATCGCGATAGTGCCGCGATGAATGGGCACCCACATTCACCCTTCCTCTCACATGTAATGACATTCATAACCGCCTATACCCCGGCGGGTATCCCATACATAAAATAACGCCCATACTCTGGGTGCCCCATTCATGCAGTTTCATCGCATGGGTGGGCATTCGCGCGAAGCGCGAACCGCTACTCATCGCCGGACTCGGACTCCTCATAAATCGCATGAAGCTGCTTCGCCAGCATCGAAGCCAGCAAGTGCTTCATGGCCGTCAGGTCAATTCGCTTCTCTGACCACGCATCATCCGCAGCCTCCAGCGCCTTGTAATAAGGCGTCCGGTTTTGTTCGATCTGTTCGGGAATTGTCAGCTTACCGGGCAGAAGCGCCTTGAGCCGTACACACAGCACAAAATACGAGACTGCGCGCGACGTGCGTCCGTTCCCATCCGTAAACGGATGAATCCAGTTCAACCGCCACATCACATATGCCGCAAGATGGACCGGACTCTTTTCGACCCACTTCTCATTTACATAGTCACACAGTTCCTCAACCAGTTCAGGCACCTGAAAGGCCGGCGGTGGCGTGTGCTTGCTCTGTCCAATCTCGATTCCAGCCGGACGAAAATTCCCGGCGTACTGCGAAATACCCTCAAGAGCCGCTCGATGCAGATGCAGCAGATGGGAGGGACGCAGCTTGAAAGGGCGTTCCGGGTGCAGATAGCTCTCCACCATATCCGCCACCGCACGGAACTGCTGAACGACGTTATACGACTCCTGCCGTGCAAGAGCCTCCGGGTCTTGAATGAGTTCCGCTTCCGCAGCCTGGCTATGCCGCGTCGAATCGGACATTATTTCGCCTTGAGCTGCGTCTTGATCTTCTCATCAGCCTCTGCGATCATTTCGCGCGTGATGCGACTGTTCTCAATCTTGGCATTCCCATAGGCAAAGCTCCGCCTTTGCGCCTCCCGCTCCGCATCGGAGAAGGGTCGCTTGCGTGCCGCTTCGATCAACCGTGTCAATTCCTGATTCATGTCCTTAACCCACTGCGATACAGTCATACCACTGTACTCGTGAAATGCTAGCATCGCACTCATTGTGGATGCTCTCCGACACCAAAAAGTTACATCCTGTAATCGGAGCCCGCCCTGCCACAGCAGCCGAGGTAGCTCAACAGGAACAAAGCTAAGGAATCCGCTCCGCTCGCTCAAGAAAATCGCCTTCCGTTCCGCAAAGCCGGAACGCCATCGCAAGGCCTCATCAGTCTCCAGATAAGCGTCCACTCAGAGGCACCCTGCCCGATTTCCACAGTCAGGTCTTGACACCGCTGATAACCTTAAATCAGGAGAAGATGAGGCCCGGCAACCGCCGGGCTTTCAAATTTAACACGCGAATGGCATGAAACGTGCGGAGATACCCCCTACCTAAGTCCTTTGTTCAAAGTATTTTAGAACTTAACTAGGGGGAGGGGGTACCAGCACCCGGAGCGTTCAGCCTGAGCGTCTCCTGAATTCCCTTCCCTTCGACGATCGTGTAAAGATTGTCCGCCGCGACATTGCTCAGCACCTCCACCAGCCCACTCGGCCACTCGATCCTCACCGTCTTCATCACCGCCTCGGTCCCCAGGCCGAAGTGCAGCCGCCGATCGTTGGAAGAAAGATAGCCGCCGCCACCGCGCACCTCGTCAATCTGCACGAGCTTGCCCGCCGTCACAGCAACACGAGCGCCGATAGCAGCACGGTTGCTCTTCGTCCCCACCAGCTTGAAGAGGACGCGATGGTTCGCACTCTTCGTTTCATTCAGAAAGAGCGAAGGCGGCCCGTCCTCGTTATAGACAACGACATCGACGTTGCCATCATTGTTGATGTCGCCAAACGCAGTGCCTCGGCGCGATGCAAGCGGCCCGCTGTTCAACCCCGCCGCAGTAGCCACGTCCTCGAACACCCCGTTGCGGAGGCTGCAAAAAAGCTGGATCGGCTCACGATACTTCAGCTCATGCGGAAGCGTATCGACCATCGAGCTGACGTTGCCGTTGGCCACAAAAAGATCCGGCCAGCCATCGTTGCCAAAGTCCGCAAAGCCCGCGCCCCACGAGACAAGCTGCGCGCCCGGACGCCCAAGCCCTGCGATGTAAGCCTCATCTACAAAGCCGAGAGCACCTTCGTTCCGATAGAGGCTCATCGGCTGGTAGCCGTAGCGCGTGACGGCGAGATCGAGCGTGCCATTGCGGTCGTAGTCCGCGAAGTCGGCAGCCATGTTGCCCATCGTCTTGCCCTCCGCGCTGAGCGCCGTGCCGGAGAGCAGGCCAACCTCCTCGAAGGTTCCATCATGTTTGTTGTGATAAAGGAAGTTCGGCCCCATGTCGTTGTTGACGAACAGGTCGGGCCAGCCATCGTGATCGTAGTCGCCCCACACCACGCCCATGCCCAGGCGCTTGTCCGGATTGCCGACACCGGCCTTCGTTGAAAGATCTTCAAATGCGCCTGCGCCGGTATTGTGAAAGAGAAGATCGGTCTCGCCATTCAACACAGGTACTTCCATCGGCAGGCCCTGATATTGAAAACCCTTGTCTCCGGGCTTCGGCAGATGGTGCAGGTCGGTATCGACGTAGCGCGAGACGAAGAGGTCGAGTTTGCCGTCGCGATCGTAGTCGGCCCAGGCCGCGCCCACGCTGAAGCCGCCGCCCGCAACCTTCTTCTGCGCGGTGACATCTTCAAACCTGCATCCGCCCAGATTGTGATAGAGCACGTTATGTCCGTAGCCGGTGACATACAGGTCAGGCAGGCCATCGTTGTCGTAGTCGCCCACCGCAACGCCCATGCCCCACCCACGTGTCGTTAATCCCGAGTTGGCCGTGATGTCGGTGAAATGCAGCGTGCCGCCAGGCTTGGTGTCCTGATGGTAGAGCGTCACCATCAGGTCGCCGCCGTGCAGGTAACGCTCGACCGTAGAACTGGTGACAGTCACGATGTCGAGCTTGCCATCGTTGTCGCAGTCGAACAGCGCGACGCCGCCGCCCATCATCTCGACGAGGTACTGCTTCACCGGAGCAAAGTGCGGCATGGTGGTGAGTCCCGCCTGTTCGGCAATATCTCGAAAATGCAGCGGGGGAGCCCCTTTCGACTGCGCCAACACGCCAGCGCCGGGCAGCAGCAATGCTAGAGCGATCAGTGTACGGACGTGCGTCTTCATCGTGGCTACCGCTCTGTGCTCTGCTTTGCAAGATGCTCACGCAGCGCAGACAATTGCTCCCGAGCTTCCTGATCTGCTGCGTTCAACTGGAGCGCCGTGTTGAACTCCGTCACTGCCTGCTGATAGTTACCGTGGCTCGCATAGGCTTCGCCTAGCGCACGATGCGCCTCGGCCGCCGATGGATTGGAGTGGACGAGACTTTCAAGCCGCGCAATGCCATCGTCATAGTCGCCTGTCCGCGCCAGCGACAGCCCATACATCGAGCCAAGCTGCGGCGAAGCGGCGAGCTGTGCCTCCAGCGGCTTCAGCGTCCTGACGACAGAGCCATAATCCTTGACCTGAAAGTAACTGATGCCAAGCACTCTTCGCGCTCCATCGTCATGCGGATGGGCCGCGAGATAGCGGCTCAGCGGCTCGACGGCCAATGCATATAAACCGCCCGAAAACGCAGCGCGACCCCAGTTGTAATCCAGCCCATCGAGCGCGGGATTCCACTGCGCGGCCTTGGCAAAGTAGCCGGAGGCCGTCGCAAATTCGTTGTTGCTTGCCGCAATGACGCCGAGATTGTTGTAGCTGTCGGCAAGCGCAGGGGCGAGCTGGGCGGTGTATTCGCCGAGTTCGCGCTTCGCCTTGGCGTCCGCCGGGGCAGTGGCAGCGGGACTCTGTAGCTGCGGCGCACTGGCCGTCTCGCTGATGGGCGCACCCTTCAGCCGGGCCTCGTCGCGCGCCATGTTCCGCTTCAACAGGTCGGCTGCAATCTGCATCTGCTGTTTCGCTTCGTCCGCGTGGCCCTGCTGCACAAGCAGGCGGCCCAGCAGATAATGCGCGCGCTGCACCTGATAGTGATTGCGCGAGAGATCGGTCGTCAGCGCAATGGCCTGACGGAACGCCTGCTCCGCCTCCGCCGGTTGGTTGAGCTGCATATAAACCTGTCCAAGCAGCAGAGGATTGTCCGGATTGGTCGCGTCGAGCGCAGACGCGCGCTTCAGGTAGCTCTCTGCTTCCGGCAGCCTGCGCTGGCTCAGCGCAATGTAGCCAAGCTGCGAAAGGCTGAAGTAGTCGTTGGGGTTCTGTTTGAGTTCGCGGTGAAACTCATCGAGCGCCTTCGGAAATCCCGCCTCGCCCTGACTCAATAGATACGAAGCGCCGAGGCAGTAGTGCGCCTCCGGCAGCGTGGGGTCTTCGGTAAGAGCCTTCTTGAACTCAGCAATCGAGAGATCGGGATAGCCGGCCTCGGCATAAGCGCGGCCGAAGTCCATATGCAGCGAGGCCTTGTCGCCTGAGCCATGTGCCATCTCGCTGAAGATGCGGGCTGCATCCTTCATGTTGGCAAGCGCAAGGTAGGCCCGCGCCAGCGCAAGCCCGTTCCTGTAGCTCGGGTCAAGCACAACGGCAGCTTCCAACTGCTTGCGCGCTTCGTCGTTCTCATCATTTTTGAGAAGGGCCTCGCCCAGCACAAAGCGTGCCTCGCCGTTCTTCGGGGTTTCGGCGACGACCGCTTGCGCGAGCGTCTTCGCCTTCGCCACGTCGTGGCCCAGCAGCGCGGCCTGCGCATAGGCTAGACGCAGCTTGCCGCCGCCATCAGGCGCGTCCGTGGCAAGTGCTTCGTCAAACAGTTTGACCGCGCCAGAGTAGTCTCCGGTGTGCGTGTGACCATCGGCCAGACGGGCCAGCGCGGCAGCGAGAAAGGCTTGATAATCGCGCGATGCAGCCTTAAAGTCACCCACCGACTGTGCGCGCTGCGCGGCGTCGTATTGCTGCTTCAGGCCAGCCGCCGGATGCGCGACGCTACCGCTGTGCCTAGCCCGTGCAGAGGTCTGCCCAGCGCACACTGCGCCGCTGAGCACACCCACCAGCAGCATCAGAAGCCATCGTGTGTAATCGCTCAGGTCTCCAAAACCTCTGCGGCCATCAGGCGTGATGTAAATCTCGGACATCGACAAAAAGTATAGCGAAGGGGACTGGGCCCCTTCGCTGGGAGGATTCAATCGCTTTCTAATCATCGGGTGCATAGCGAGCGGAGCAGTCTGAGCCGTCCCGCTCGCCGTGGATTAGAAGTTGTACTTCAGCGCGAGTTCGATGATGCGGGCAGCGTGACCGCCTGCCTTGGTATCGAGGAACCCGATCGTCGGTGAGTTGGAGCCTGTGTTGGGCGTCAGGTCGTGGTTGTAGTGGAGTGTCAACTGGTTGCCGCCGCTGAACTGCGCCAGCGGATGGTTGATCCAGTTGAACGCCGTCGCGCGGAACTGCACGTTCTGGTGCTCGGTGATGTGGAACGTCTTATAGGCGGCCATGTCCGTGTCGAAGAAGTCCGCCATCCGGTAGTAGGGATAGTTGCGCGGGCCGTTGGTTCCGATTGCCGGAGCCGCAAAACACGACGCATTGATACGCTGCAGGTGGGCAAGGTTCTTGCCCGCGTCGCAGGTCAGCTTCGGCATAATCAGCTTCGGCGCGGAGGTACCGAAGTAGGTAGCGGGGCCAATGCCTGTGATCGACAACCCGAAGTTGGGGCTGTTAATCGCCTGTAGGTTGGCGCCTCCCTGCCACGTCGTGATGCCCGACAGCGTCCAGCCGTTCGAGACGCCGCTCAGCAGCATGTTGCTGCCGTGATAGGCGCGCCCGAAGTTATATGAGTACGAAGCGTTGAAGACATGCGGCCGGTCGATCGACAGCAGCCCGTAGTTGCCGCGCAGCGAGAACGGATCAATCTGCTGGCCGACGCCCAGGGTCTTCGACCACGTGTAGTTGACGTTGTAGGTCAGGCTGTTGGACCGCTTGACCCAGCTCAACTGCAGGCCGTTGTAGTTGGAGTAGCCGTCATTCGAGATGACGTT
>NZ_DASUBE010000039.1:0-3676 GCF_035763405.1 Edaphobacter sp. | reverse complement strand
ATGGGTACATGATCGTTCCGTCGCGAAACTGAGTGAGCACGAACAACGGTATGGCCCGGTGTGACGCCGAACGAGCGCGCGCACGAGCCAGACAGATATGGGATCCAAATGGTAACGGAATATCAATCTCCCCAGTCGCAGGCTGCTGTTCTCGAAGCACCATCTTGCGACGACCTACTCTACATCAAGCAGGAGAGTCTTCAACGACGAGTGGCGCGGCGAACGTTCGACATCACTCTGGGATTTGTATTGGCCTTGATCACAGCGCCTGTCTGGCTCCTGGCTGCACTTGCCGTGCGCCTCGAGACTGAGGGGAACCCGTTCTTTGTTCAAACACGAATCGGGCTCGGCGGGAAACCGTTCAAAATGATTAAGCTGCGCGGCATGTACATCGACGCACGGAAGAGGTTTCCGCACCTGTACGATTACACCCGTTTTGGCGACCTCAACTTCCATTTTCATTACGAAGAAGACCCCCGCATCACGCGCGTGGGATCTTTTATCCGCAAGACCAGCATCGACGAGCTGCCTAACTTCCTCAATGTCCTCATGGGCACGATGACACTCGTCGGCCCGCGGCCTGAGATACCCGACGTGCTCGACTTGTACGGCGCGAGCAAAGCCGAATACCTCTCAGTCAAGCCGGGCGTCACCTGCCTGTCAAAGATCACCGGACGCGACAAGCTGACCAAAGGCGAAACGATTGAGATTGACCTTGACTATGTTCGCCATGCTTCTTTCCGCCTTGATCGAAGCATCTTCTGGAGAACACTCAAGGGCGTAGTGCAATGCCAGGACGTCTTCGACGGTGCACTCCTGGATGGCGGCATTATCGACATCGACTCGCTTGAGCAAAACCCGGATTAGGTTCCCAGGCTTTGCGCCTGAGACACATCCAGACAGTATGACGACGCAAGACCAGCTCTATCTGCCTGGCGTTGCATCGGCTTTCTTGTTCAGCATTCTCTCCAGCCCAGCCTGAATCCCAATCATCGGTCTCCAGTTCATCTCGACGGATGCAAGCCTTATATCGAGCACATTCTGGGCAACGTCAAACCCTCTACCCGGCTTGTAGTTAATCTTCAGCGCATGAGGAACCCGTCTCTGAATGAGTTCAACAAGCTCATTCAGAGACGTGCCAACACCGCAGCCGATATTGAAAAGAGAATGTGTGCCTGAATAGATGGAGGCGCTCAGCAGCGCGTCGGCAACATCATCTACGTGCACATAATCTCGGACGATGGAGCCGTCTCCCCAGATCTCGATCGGTTCGCCCTTCAAGGCATGAGCAGTAAAGTGAGCAACCGCCCCGAGTTGCCGGGCACAATCCTGTCCTTCGCCATAGATATTCGAGACACGGAGCGTGACGGAAGTCAGTCCATACAAATGCTGAAACAGGTTCAGATACTTCTCGATGGCCAGTTTGTGAATGCCGTAGGCGCAGAGCGGATTTGTCGGGTGGCTTTCCGGAATGGGATTGCATTGCGGACTCCCGTAGACAGTCCCCCCCCCCGAGGAGACGAAGATCAGCTTCCCAATGCGCATCCTCGCTGCATTCAACAGCCGAAGCGTTGCCAGGGTATTGGCCTGCAGGTCAAACGGCATGTCGAGATTGGACGTCGATGGAAGAGTCGAACTGGCGAGGTGATAAACGATGTCCGCACCCTCCAGAGCACGGGCAGCACTGTCGGAGTCGATCGAAGCGGCGATCCATTCAACCTCGGAGTGCCAGCTCCGCGTTGCCGTCCTAGGATGTCCCGAACGCGAGATAGACCTGACGGCATAGCCTGCCTTGAGCAGCCGGGAACACAGGGCCTGTCCTAAAAAGCCGCTGCCGCCCAGTACGACACATGTTGGGCGTTTACTCATGATGGGCGTTCGCGTTCCGAATATCAGGCTCCTGCGCGCAGAGCTGGCATTCGATGCATTCCAATCCCGGCTCAGGACCAGCGAGGTGAATCCGGCCAGCAGTGCGCGTCAGGATAGTGTAGCGCAGCGACAAGGACAACCGTGCATCGTGGCGGGCGCAGGTATCGCTACAATGAAATCATGCGGAGAGGCAGTAAAAAAAACAGACTGCTGGACTACTGGCTCGGGATTCCGCTGCTGAATAGTGCGACCCTATGCCTCAGGGCGGGGCGCAGACGGAAATGGCCGGCACAGGTCCGCAGCATTGGCGTAATGTGTTCAGCAGCACTCGGCGACACGCTCTTGTTCTCCGGAGTGCTGCGGGACCTGCGGGAGTGGTGCGATCGGCAAAGCGGGGCTGAAATTGAGATCGTCCATTTCTACATGAAGCAGAATCGGGCAGCGGCGGAGTTGATTGTGGGAGCAGACCGTCGCGTGTTGATTGACATGACGCAGCCGTTGAAGAGCATCCAGACGATACGCGCCGAGGGCATCGATGTTCTATTGGACTTTACCTCGTGGCAGCGACTGACGGCACTTTACAGCCTGATGTCGGGAGCACGGCTTACGGCAGGGTTTCAGACGCCGGGACAATATCGCGGCCTGGGATACGACGTTCAAGTAGAGCACCGCACAGACCGCCATGAGATGGAAAACTTCCGGGCCTTGTTGCGGGCGGTGCATATCCCCGCGGGTCTCGCGCCGCAAGTGGTGGTCCCCGCTGCCGCGACCGAGCCGCTGCCGGGAGGCCGGGACATCGTTGTGTTTCACCTGTGGGCATCAGGCGCGCTGAGCCACCTGAGGGAATGGCCGGAAGATCGGTGGATTGCGCTCGCAGAGGGGCTGGCCCGTCCTGAGACGGTTTTTGCAATTACCGGTGCAACCGGCGACCTTGAGCGGATCGATCCCTTCGTCCGGCGCATGAAGGAGAAGGGACTGAGCGCCGTGCCGTTTGTTGGAACGGACGGGTTCATTTCGCTGTCCCATCTACTGCGCAGGGCCCGCGTCGTGGTCAGCGTCAATACAGGAACCATGCATCTGGCGGCGATTCTGGACGCGCCAACCGTTTCGTTGAACGGACCCACAAACAATGAGCGGTGGGGACCAATAGGCCCTCATGCTGTAGGCGTCTCGTCCAGCGGAGCAGACTGCGGATATTTAAATCTGGGATTTGAATTCAACGGCCAGGCGACCGACTGCATGGAACGAATTTCCGTCGAAAGCGTGCTGGCCGCTGCCATTGAGGTAGCAAACCACCGTGCGAACCAGGCGCAATGGACGCAGGACATGCTTGCGCACAGGGAGCAATGAAGATGGAAGGAATGCGCGATGTGCTTCGACAAGAATTGAGAAACAGTATGCGCGCCATACCCGAGCAGGATAGATTGGCAGCTGCCTGGGTGGTGGCGTGCGGCAAAGTCCTGGCAGAGCATGGGGTCGTGTCAGGCTATGCCGACGAAGTGGTTCACGTTGCTGTCGCTGACAAGACGTGGCTGCGGCAGATGATGACCATGAGCGGACATCTCGCCGCAGAATTGAGCAGAATCGCAGGAGTGAAGGTGCGCGAGATACACTTTGAGATGAAGAGGATTGAAACGCGATGAGCGAACAGACAAGCGTGTCGGTCGACGACGTGCGGAGGGTTGCCGAGCTGGCGAACCTGGAGCTGACTGCGGAAGAAGAGCCGCGGATGCGGCGGGACCTGAACGCAATCCTGAACTACGTCGAGCAATTAAATGAACTGGACACCTCCGGCGTACCGGCGATG
>NZ_DASUBE010000038.1:0-31666 GCF_035763405.1 Edaphobacter sp. | reverse complement strand
CCGCGCGCAAAGAGGTGGTGCGTGATGCTGTACTCAATCTCCGCCTCCGCTCCCTGCGCGCGAAAGGCCATCGAATTGATGGTCGCGCCGTACTGCGCGGCGGGATCTCCGGCGGCGGCAAAGCCAAGCTGGACCAGCGCGGAGTGAGGCACGTATTCGACGCCGTTGGTGTACTGATTGTGGAAGTAAGTCAGGCCGATGCGGGCGCGACCGTTCCAGAGCTGCTGGTCCACGCCGCCATCGTAACTGCGCGAGGTCTCCGGGCCAATCGGCGAGACGTGATACTGCGCAATGAGCGCGGCTCCGTTCGGCTTCGCGGAGAGCAGGCTGTAGAGCGAGCTGTCCTGATTGGAGATATTCGGCTCTTTGATGCCTTTGCCGAAGCTGAAATGCAGCTTCGTGCCGCTGAGCCAACGCGCGGCCGAGGGGCGCGCAAGATACCAGGCAAGGGAAGCGCGCGGCGTCGCGGCAAAGCCGAAGAGCCCGTTCTCCTCAAGTCCGCTGCCGACGGTGTAGAAGAGGCGGTCGCGCAGTGATCCGGCAAGCTGGGTGGTGTAGCTGTAGTTGCCGCGTTCAATCGAGTTCGGCGTGCTGCCCTGGGAGAGCGTGTAGCCGCGCTCGTCCTCGTACTTGAACGCGCCCAGCGCGGCAATGCGCGGACTGAAGACGTAATCCGTCTGCGCGTAGACAAAGTCGCGCTTGCTCGGCGCGGTATATACGCTGGGATACGTCGAGCCGTAGCTTGCGCCATATTGAAAGATCGCCTGACCGCTGACACTGTAGCCATTCGCGCCGGTGATGGTGACAGGCTTGCCGAGGTAGAGATCGGTCGAAGGATCATAGATGCCGGTAGGCGCGTAGTCCGTGTACTGGAAGTTCAGCCGCAGGCCGCCATAGCGAATCTGATTGTGCCATTTGCCGGTGGCCTGGTTGTTCCACGCGGCGCTGTAGAAGCTCTCCTGCTCTTTGTAGCCAGCCGCGTCGGCGATGCCGTAGAGATCGAACGAGTTCGGCTGTCCTGCGGCGACGGCAAGATGCCGCACGGTGAAGCGCAGGCTGTTGGCCGCGTTCGGGCTCCAGCCAAAGTTGCCCGCATAGGTGGCGTTGTGGAACTGGTCGCGCGGCAGATTGTTGCGTGTGTCCATGCGCGTGAACTCGGAGAAGTAGTCGAGCTGCCGAAAGAGGCCGCTGGCGGCGACATCCTGACGATACGTGCCGAAGTTGCCCGCGTCGCCCGCGTAGGTAAACAGCGGCAGCGGCGTGGTGCCGCGCGCCGTCGTCAGGCTGACGACGCCCGCCAGCGCATCCGAGCCATACAGCGCGCTGTTCGGCTCGCGCAGCACTTCAATCTCCTGGACGCCCACTGTGGCGAGGTTGGCGAACTCGACCGCGCCGCCGATGTCGTTCGCCGGAACGCCGTCGATCAACACCTTATTGGCATTGCTGTTGCCTCCGCGAATGTAGAGGGCCGAGGTGCCTCCGGCCTGTCCGCTCTGCGTAAACTGAAGCCCGGGAACAAGCCGCAGCGGGTCGCGGACCTCGGTCGAATAGCGAAAGTCATCCGCTGTCAGCACTGTGACAGGCGCGCCGGTCTGGGCCACAGGCGTTGGTGTTCCATTAGCCGTTACCGTGACCTGCTGAGTAAGTGTTCCGGTGGCCAGCGTGAGGTCAATCTCCATCTGCGTGGACGAGGTGGCGAAGGTGGGCTGGCTGGTCGTGTCCTGAAACGTGGGCGCGGCAGCGCGGACGCGATAGAGCGCCGCAGCTTTGACATGAAACAGATAGTTGCCGGTTGCATCCGTTCTGGTCGTCTCTAAAACATTGGCGCCGGTCAGCAGCTCAACTTTTGCATGGGTGACGACGGCGCCCAGTGGATCTTTGACGGTGCCGCGAAGCGTGCCCTGAGCGGCGGCGGTGATCGGAAGTGAGAAGAGTAAGAGCGAGACGGTAAACAGGAAGGCGACGCGGACCATCGTCCGCGCAGTGCGAAGTAGCGAGCGCATAATTCCCCCTCGGGATCGTGGAGCAAGGCCGGTCTCCTGACTTCGCGCTTCGCCGAATCCGTGGCAGCCTTCCCGGAACACGTGGGTTCCAGTGGCATCTTCGCCTCGAATTCTCCGCGCTTACAGTTACGGGGTAGTGGCGGATTCGCACCGCCTTCCCGACACCTTGCCGGTTGGTGAATGGTTGCAGGCTGGACAGCCCAGCCCGGACGACAGATGCGCTCGCACGCGAATGCGCACGTGAGCAATCGGTGGGAAAGAAAAACAGGCAGCGATCGAGCCAGCGGAGTCTGGCGAGAATGCTCTTCAGCTCTCCCTTCGGAGCCGAATGAAGCCCGGTTGGCCTCTGGCAGGTCTCCTGACTTGCGCTTCGCTGAATTTCGACTCGCCTTCCCAGAGCACACGCCCCAGTGGCTTTGAACCGATCGTCGAAACTCTCCGCGCTTACAGTTACGGGGTAGTGACGGATTCACACCGTCTTCCCAGCACCAGATTAAAAAGAGGGTATCCCGGCTCGAACCCGGGGTCAAATTCCAGTTCCAGGTGCGGGCGCGATGCTTTACCCGGAGCGCGCAAGCGGACAAGCAAGTCACGCCCCATTCGCACTTGCAAAGTGCTGCACTACAACTTTCGAGGACTCACATGCACACGCCGTGCCATACCGCGCGCCGCCGCCGCACGACATGATGTTTCAGGAACATCGCGCTCCCGAATTGGCATCGAGGAAGACGTGTTTTCTGCATCCGTCGAGAGGATTTTGTAAATGCCTGAATTTCTGAATGCTTCCTGGGGCCATTCTGCTTTGTTCCGCCGGTCACAGCGGACATTCCGTGTCGCATCGACGTCCGGTCAGCGACAGTCTTGCCCTTCTGCCGGGAAGCTCGTTCTCTCGCGTCCTCCATCTGGTGAAGAAGCAATCGACGTGCCGCAAACTTCGACGAAAAATCAACGAGCATTAGAAAGATTTAATCGCCGGGAGACCAGCGCACACGCCGCGCTAAAGTCACGCGCGCTGGTCTGGGTCGCAATGATCCTCATGGCAGTCTTCTCGATTGCCACAGCCCATGCGCAGACGGCCACAACGACCACTTTGGTGGCAGCGCCGACAAGCACGGCCGACGGCACCGTCGTCACGTTGACGGCCACGGTCAAGGCCGGAGCAACTGCGCTGACCGGCGGCACCGTTACCTTCACCGACACCTACAACAGCGTTACGGAGACTCTCGGCACCGTGCAGGTGCAGTCGGCCAACGGCACGGCAGGCAACGCCGTGCTCAAGCAGGAGTTCGGCTGGATCGGAACGCATTCGATCGTGGCGAAGTTCAATCCGCCGTCGGCGTATCAGGCGAGCACATCAACGGCGCAGAGTGTCACCATCACCGGTCCATACCTTACGGCCACCAGCCTGGCGTACACGGGAACCGCGGGGAACTATTCGCTCACGGCGACGGTTGTAGGGGCGGGCAGCAACAGCCTCTCACCGACGGGCAGTGTCTCATTTCAGGACACAAGCAACGCCAACTATCTGCTGGGTTCGGCGTCACTTGGAGCCGGAACCATCGCGCAGAATACCGTGGCGGGCAGCACGTCGCCGGTAACAGTGGGTAATGGGCCTGACGGTGTGGCAGCGGGAGACTTCAATGGTGACGGCCTGATTGACCTCGCAGTACTCAACGGCAACAAGAAGACAATCAGCATCCTGATCGGAGATGGAGCGGGCGGATTCACGGCATCCGGGACGACCTATGCGACCGGAAATTCACCTGTCGCCATCGTTGCGACGGATTTCAATGGTGACGGCAAGCTCGACCTGGCCGTGGCAAACAGCGCCGATGGCACAATCTCGATTCTGTTGGGTAACGGCGACGGCACTTTTAAGAACCAGGCAGTGTACACGCTACCAAATCTCCTTCTGGTCGGGACGACCCCAACGGCCCTTGCGGTTGGCGATTTTAACGGCGATGGCATCCCCGATATTGCCGTCGCCGGCAGCATCCTGGTTGGCACGGTTGACATTATGCAAGGAGACGGGACCGGGGCCTTTTCCGCTCCTTTTCTACTCTCAGCGGCTGTCGGCAACGGGCCATCGTCCATCGTTGTGGGCGACTTCAATGGTGACGGCAAACTCGACTTTGCCGTCACGAACAAATCCTCTAATTCCATCAGCGTGATGCTTGGCGGCGGAAACGGCACCACGTTCAACCAGGCCACCGGGTCGCCAATCTCAACCGGTAGCAGTACCAGCCCTGCTGCTCTTGTAGCAGCAGACCTCAATGGCGACGGCAAACGCGATCTTGCTGTCGTTGAGAGCGGAAAAAATCGCATAGACATCTTCAAGGGAAAAGGAGATGGGACATTTACGTTGCAACCGTCGTCTCTCGCTACGGGAAGCTCGCCGACCTCGATTGTGTCCGGCGACTTTAACTCCGATGGAAAGATTGATCTCGCTGCGGGGAACACCATCTCAAAGACCCTGGGCATGTTCCTCGGCAACGGTGATCTGACCTTTCAATCGCAGACGACGGCCGGCGTAGGGTCCAATCCGATTGTGGGTGCGTCTGCGGACTTCAATGGCGACGGCACCTCTGACCTTGTCGTTGCCAACAACGGCAGCAGCACAGTCAACATCTTTCTCAACGAGATGACCGACACGGCGAGCGCGCTGTTGTCAGGCGTCTCCGTTCCCGGCGGCGGCACACACAACGTCGATTCCGTCTACGCGGGCGACACCAACTTCAGCGCCAGCACCTCTAACACCGTGGCTCTGACGGGAACCAATATCCCGACTTCGACGCTTCTCAACGCGAGCACAACGACTCCCTATTACAGTCAGCAGGTCGTATTTACCGCGACCATCGTTCCTGCGCTGGTGGGCAGCCTCGTTCCGACCGGCTCTGTGTCCCTCAAGGACGGTGCAACGGTCATCGGCGTCACTACCCCTTCCAGCGGCGTAGCGACGTTCAATATCAGCACACTGAGCATCGGCACTCACACCCTGACCGCCGTCTTTGCAGGAGACACCAACTACGTCGGCAGCACCTCGACTGCTATTACGGTTACGGTCGGCAAGGTGACACCCGTCATCACCTGGGCGAACCCGGCTTCCATCTCCTATGGCACCATCCTGTGGACGACACAGTTGAACGCCGTAGCTTCGGTGAATGGGGTCACCGTACCGGGCACCTATGCTTACACCTATAACAGCGGCACGCAGGCGATGGGCGCAATTCTCCCCGTTGGAACCTACACGTTGGGCGTTACCTTCACACCAACCAACACAACGTCTTATAACAACGCCACCGGCACCGCTACGATTCAAGTTACACAGGCCACGCCGTCGATCACCTGGCCCACGCCCGACCCCATTACCTTCGGCACGCCGCTCAACCTCATCCAGTTAAATGCCACCGCAGCGCGGACCACGCTGGTCCCGCTTGCCAGCTATTACAACGTCTACGGCATCTACACCAATGGAACCAGCTACAGCACCGGCGGATTTGACGGCGACGGAAATGCGTACTCTGCCAACTCGCTGGGTAGCGCGATTAACTGGAACGGCGTGACCTACACGCTGGGCCCGGCCAACGCGCCCGATGCTGTCTACGGCGACGGTACCACCGCAACCCAGATCTCGCTTCCCGCCGGTTACTATGCAACGTTGAACCTGCTGGGCGCGATGGTGAATAACGTCTCGCCGAACTATACCTTCAAAGTTACCTACACGGACGGCACCACGACCTCGCAGACCATCTACCTGAGCGACTGGGTACACTCGCTCAGTTGGCCGGGTGAGTCGTCGATCAAGTGCAACGTTTCCAGAGATACATCCGGCGGCGGCGTCGACGCCAACTCCACCTGCGTCTATGGCTACCAGATTACGCTTGACCCGACGAAGATCGTCCAGAGCCTGACGCTGCCGAACAACAGAAACATCCTCATGCTGGCCATGGGATTGACCTCGCAGCCTGTCGCGGGCACCTTTGTCTACAATCCTGCGTCGGGTACTACTCCCACCGTTGGAACCGACACGCTCTCCACCACCTTCACCCCGACCGACACCACGGACTACACCTCGGCCTCTGCATCGGTCTCGCTCGTCGTCAATCCTACGGTGACATCAACGACCTGGGCGACGCCTGCTCCCATCACTTATGGCACGCCACTCAGCTCAACGCAGTTGAACGCCACGGCTACGTACAACGCGGGCATGGTCATCCCGCCCGTTTCGACTTCCTATGACGTTGCAGCCATCTTCACCGACGGCACTACCTTCAATACAGCGGGTTTTGCCAATTCGAACAATGGTTACTCCGCCAACCAGCTCGGAAGTCAGATCGTCTGGAAAGGCACGACGTTCCCACTGGGCAATCCCAGCGTGCCGAATGGCATCTCCAGCGCAACGGTCCCGCTGCCGGCGTTGAGCGGCTATACGCTTTACCTGCTGGGCGCAGCCAACGGCAACCAGACCTCGCAGCCCTTCATCATCACCTACACCGACGGCTCGACTGCCACCACCAACCTGAGCCTTAGCTCGTGGAACAGCTATCAGGCTTACACCGGTGAGTCGATCGCAGCGACGACGACGTATATCGATACGCAGAGCGGTGGAAGCGCCTCCGGCACGTACAACGTCTATGGCTATCAGATCACGCTCGATTCCACGAAGACCCTCAAGAGCATCACCCTCCCCACCAACTCCAACATCACCATCCTGTCGATGGCGATCAGCACGCTGTCGAACCCGGCCACTCCGGCTCCCGGCACGTATGTGTACACACCACCGGCGGGAACGGTGTTGTCTGTTGGCACGCACACGCTCAACGTGGTCTACACTCCTACCGACACGACGACGTTCAAGAATGGCGGCACGGCCAGCGTCAATATCGTCGTCAACAAGGCCCCGCTCACGGTAACGGCGAACAACGAAACTGCAGTCTATGGCGCGGCCGTTCCTCCCTACACCTATACGATCACTGGATTCGTCAACGGAGACGCCCAGGCAACCGCTGTCACCGGCGCACCCACGCTGACCACATCTCCGGCAAGTCCGGTGAATGTGGGGACCTACCCAATCTCCGTAGCTTTGGGAACCCTTGCCTCGACCAACTACAGCTTCACCACGTTGACTCCCGGCACTCTCACGATCACGAAGGCAACGCCGGTGATCACGTGGCCTACTCCTGCGCCGATCACCTACGGCACGGCGCTCTCGGCAACGCAGTTGAACGCAACAGCCACACCCAGCGGCGGAACCTTCGTCTATAGCCCGGTTGCGGGCACCGTCCTGTCGGCAGGGACGCAGACGCTGAGCGTGACCTACACGCCGTCGAACGCGAACTACGCTCCCGCAACGGCGACGGTCCAGCTCACCGTCAATAAGATGTCACCGACGATCACCTGGGCAAACCCTGCACCCATTCCGTATGGCACGGCTCTCAGTGCAACCCAACTTAATGCAACGAGTTCAGTCGCCGGTGCATTTGCGTATTCTCCAGCCGCCGGAACTATCCTTCCTGCCGGATCGAATACGCTCTCCGTCACGTTTACGCCAACCGATACGACCAACTATGCAACCCAGGTAACTACCGTAACGCTCGTCGTTAATAAAGCCACCTCTACTATTACGTGGCCAACCCCCGCGCCGATTGTCTACGGCACGGCGCTCTCGGCGACGCAGCTTGCCGCAAGCAGCTCGGTAGCGGGCACGTTCGTCTACACCCCGGCAGCGGGGAGCATCCCGGCGGCAGGCAACGACACGCTCTCGGTGACCTTCACTCCGACCGACACGGCCAACTACACCACGGCCACGGCGACGGTGACGCTGTCGGTAGGCAAGGCGACGCCGGTGCTCACCTGGTCGACCCCGGCGGCGGTGCCCTACGGCACAGCGCTCTCCGGCACGCAGCTTGACGCGACCAGCTCCGTCGCGGGCACGTTCGTCTACACTCCGGCGGCAGGCGCGATCCCGGCGGCAGGCAACGACACCCTCTCGGTCACGTTCACTCCGACCGACACCGCGAACTACACCACAGCCACGGCGACGGTGACGCTGTCGGTAGGCAAGGCGACGCCGGTGCTCACCTGGTCGACCCCGGCGGCGGTGCCCTACGGCACGGCGCTCTCCGGCACGCAGCTTGACGCGGCCAGCTCGGTAGCGGGCACGTTCGTCTACACCCCGGCAGCAGGCGCGATCCCGGCGGCAGGCAACGACACGCTCTCGGTCACGTTCACTCCGACCGACACGGCGAACTACACCACGGCCACGGCGACGGTGACGCTGTCGGTAGGCAAGGCGACGCCGGTGCTCACCTGGTCGACCCCGGCGGCGGTGCCCTACGGCACGGCGCTGAGCTCGACGCAGCTCGACGCGACCAGCTCGGTGGCGGGCACGTTCACCTACACCCCGGCGGCAGGCGCGATCCCGGCGGCAGGCAACGACACGCTCTCGGTGACGTTCACCCCGACCGACACGACGAACTACACCACAGCCACCGCGACGGTGACGCTCACCGTCAATAAGGCTGTACCCGTTATTACCTGGGCCAATCCTGCACCGATTACCTATGGAACATCGCTTTCCAATACTCAGCTCAATGCGACCAGCCCCATCGCCGGGACCTTCACCTACAGCCCAGCCGCCGGAGCAGTTCCAGCCGCTGGCACCGACACCCTGACCGCGACGTTTACCCCAACCGACAGCACCAACTACTCAACGCAGACAGTCAGCGTCACCATCATCGTCAACAAAGCCGCTCCGGTGATTACGTGGTCGAACCCGGCCCCGATTGCCTATGGCACGGCGCTCTCGAACACGCAGTTGAACGCGACCAGCTCTGTTGCCGGTACCTTCACCTACAGCCCAGCCGCCGGAGCAGTTCCAGCCGCAGGCACCGACACCCTGACCGCGACCTTCACGCCAACCGACAGCACCAATTACTCGACGCAGACAGCCAGCGTGACCATCGTCGTCAACAAGGCTGCTCCAATCATCACGTGGGCCAACCCAGCACCGATCACTTACGGTACGGCGCTCTCCGGCACACAGCTCGACGCAACCAGCCCCATCGCCGGGACCTTCACCTACAGCCCTGCGGCGGGGACGGTCCTCTCCGCCGGATCGAACACTCTCTCGGTGACCTTCACTCCGACCGACACGACGAATTACACCACCCAGACCGCGACGGCGACACTTGTTGTCAACAAGGGCGCACCGGTGATCACATGGGCCACGCCCGCGCCGATTACCTACGGCACGGCGCTGAGCTCAACTCAGCTCGATGCGACGGCGTCGGTGGCGGGCAGCTTCGTCTACACGCCAGCGGCAGGGAGCATCCCGGCAGCAGGTTCGGACACGCTGAGCGTGACCTTCACCCCGACCGACACGGCGAACTACACCGCCCAAACTGCCAGCGTAACGCTTGCCGTCAATAAAGCGACGCCGGTCATTACGTGGGTCAATCCTGCGCCGATCACCTATGGCACGGCGCTCTCCTCGACGCAGCTTGACGCAACCAGCTCCGTCGCCGGCACTTTCACTTACAGCCCGGCCGCCGGAGCAGTGCCTGCCGCTGGTACGGACACGTTGACCGCGACGTTTACTCCTGATGACACGACCAACTACACCACCCAGACAGCCAGCGTCACCATCGTCGTCAACAAGGCGGCGCCGGTCATTACGTGGGCCAACCCTGCATCGATCACCTACGGCACAGCGCTGAGTGCGACACAGCTCAACGCAACCAGTTCCGTCGCCGGCACCTTCACCTACACCCCGGCTGTGGGTGTCGTTCCCGCCGCTGGCACGGACACGCTGAGCGCGACCTTCACGCCCGACGACACCGCGAACTACACGACCCAAACCGCCAGCGTCACCATTGTCGTCAGCAAAGCAACGCCCGTGATCACGTGGGCCAATCCTGCGCCGATCACTTACGGTACGGCGCTCTCCGGCACACAGCTTGACGCGACCAGCTCCGTAGCGGGCGCGTTCGTCTACACTCCGGCGGCGGGTACCGTTCTCTCCGCCGGAAACAACACGCTCTCCGTCACCTTCACCCCGACCGACACGGCGAATTACACGACCCAGACCGCCAGCGTGACCGTCACAGTCAACAAGGCCGCGCCGGTCATCACCTGGGCAACGCCCGCGCCGATCACCTACGGCACGGCGCTCTCCGGCACGCAGCTTGACGCGACCAGCTCCGTAGCAGGCGCGTTCGTCTACACTCCAGCCGCCGGAACAGTTCTCTCTGCCGGCCCGAATACGCTGAGCCTGGCCTTCACGCCAACGGACACGGCCAACTACACGACCGCGACCGCAACGGTCAACCTCGTTGTCATCGCTGCCTCGCCCGTCATCAACTGGAGCAATCCGGCGCCCATCATCTACGGCACGCCTCTCAGCTCCACGCAGCTCGATGCAACAGCCGCCACACCCAGCGGTGGAAGCATCGCCGGGACCTTTACCTACGCACCGGCCGCAGGCACTGTCCTCAGCGTCGGCACCCAACCGCTCACCGCCACCTTTACGCCTGACGACTCGACCGACTACACCACCGTCAAGAAGACCGTGACGGTCGATGTTCAACCGGCCACGCTCATCGTCACGGCCAACGATGCCACCAAGATCTACGGCACCGCGAACCCCACCTTCACCGGCACTATTACCGGCCAGCAAAACGGCGACACCTTTACGGAGAGCTTCTCCACCACGGCGGCCATACTCTCCGACGTCGGCTCCTATGCGATCGTTCCCGCGGCCTCCGGCACGAACATCGCCAACTACACCCAAACCGTCCACAACGGAACGCTCAGCATCACCAAGGCATCGGTCGTCTCGACGCTCAGCCTCAGCACCATCAATGTGCCGTTCGAAGTTCCCGTCACCATGACCGTGACCGTCAAGTCGGCCACCAGCGGCACGCCCACCGGCTCGGTCAGCTTCTTCGACAACGGCAACCTCATTGGCACCGCGCCGATCGTGGGCAACACCGCCACGTTCACGTCCGGCTCGCTAACGAATCCGCTGCCGGTCGGCAACAACGTCATCTCCACGCTCTATAGCGGAGACAACAACTTCTACGCCCAGACCGCCGGAGCCTCGAATGCAAGCGGCACCGTCCAGGTCACGCCGCTCGACTTCAGCATGGAGCTGACCAGCCCGGCTACGCTGCACGGAGTTTACGGCACCTCAGGAACCTATACCTTCCACATTGCGCCCATTGGCGGCAGCTATCCAGGCAAAGTCGTCATCACGGTCAACGGGGCCAACGGGCCTGTGCTGGCCACGTACACCTTCTCGCAGACCACGATCGGCATGTTCGGTGGGCCCGCAGACATTACCCTGAAGATTGCCACCCGCAAGCTTGCAGAGTTGGATCGTCCGGCCAACCCAGCCACTCCGCTCGGACCCATCGCACTCGGACTCTTCCTGGTGCCGCTGGCGTCCATCAAGCGGCTGCGTCAATCCAGCCGCAAGCTGGCCCGGGCCATCAGCCTGTCGGCGCTTCTGCTGCTCACCCTTGGCGGCATCGCATCGCTCACCGGCTGCGGCAGCGGCATCCCCAGCACGAACGATCCCATCATCATTACGGCAACCAGCAACGGCGTCTCGCACAGCATCGTCGTCAACTACCACATCGACAAGTCCAACCAGTAATCAGGAGCGTTTGGACTTGTCGCTGTGGAGTTGAAGACGATAAAACCCGGCAATGCTGATTGCTGTGCTCTGAATAATCAGCCTGGATCGAACCACTCAACGCATCCCACAAAGCACGTCATCTCGACTGAAGCAGCGCGACCGTATCGCGCTGCGCAGCGGAGGGATCCCTATATGTGCTCGTTCGCACGACTATAAGGATCCCGACCAATCCACAGGTCTACACACATTACCAGCGGAATGCTCTACCCCAGCGCATTGCGAGCGATCACGTCCTTGTAGAAAGCCGCGCTCAGCTTCGGCGTGCGCTTCTGGGTCTTGAAGTCCACGTAGTGAATGCCGAACCGCTTCGAGTAGCCATCGGCCCACTCGTAGTTATCCAGCAGGCTCCACAGGAAGTAGCCCTTCACCGGCACGCCTTCGGAGACGCCGCGGTGCAGGTGCGTGAGGTAGTTGCGCAGGAACATCACACGGTCCGTGTCGAGCACCGTGCCTTCCGGCGTCAGCACGTCGTCTGAAGAGGCGCCGTTCTCCGTAATGTAGATCGCGGGAATGTTCCAGAGCCTGGCTGCGATCTTCGGCGCCCAGTAGAGCGCCTCCGGGCCAACGGTAATCCAGGGGCTGTACATGTGCGGGTACGAGGCAGGCGGTGGCACAATAGCGTAGCCCGTCTCCGAGCCGTCGGCCCGGACGTAGGTCGGTTGGTAGATGTTGATGCCCGAGAAGTCCAGTTTGCTGGAGATAATCTTCATATCTCCCGGCGTGAACTTCGGCGCGTTCGGTCCTAGCCGCTTCAGGTAGGCGTCGGTGTAGCGGCCCTCTTGAATCACCGTCATATAGGCCGCGTTGTCTTCACGCATTGCAACGGTGGCGGCTTCGATATGCTCGGGTGTGTTCAGCACCGGCGTCATCGCCGTGATGTTCTCCGCGAGCCCCACCTTCGTACCCGGGCGCGAGTTGGCCCGGATAGCCTGTACTGCGAGTCCGTGCCCGAGCACCGCGTTGTGGCAGACCTGTGAGAACCGGGCCTCGTCCAGCTTCAGGCCAGGAGCGAATCTGCCTGTGCCATAGCCAAGTTCCGTGAACGTGCGGATCTCGTTGGTTGTCATGAAGTGCTTCACCCGGTCCGAGAGATGCGCAGCGACATATCCGGCGTAGTGCGCAAGGGCCTCGGCGGTATCGCGGCTCTGCCAGCCGCCGTTTTTATCCTCGAGCGCCTGCGGCAGGTCCCAGTGGTAGAGCGTCGCAAACGGCTCAATGCCGTGCGCAAGCAACTCATCCACAAGGCGGTTGTAGTAGTCCAGGCCCTTCGGATTGGGCGCCCCCGTGCCCTCGGGAAAGATGCGCGGCCACGCAATCGAAAAGCGACAGGCGTGCAGACCGAGGTCCTTCATCAGCCGCACGTCTTCTTTATAGAGGTGATAGTCATCGTCGGCCACATCGCCGGTCTGGTTCTCGAAGGTCTTGCCGGGCGTGTGCGAGAAGGTGTCCCAGATGCTCGCGCCGCGCCCGTCGGCGTGAACAGCCCCTTCCACCTGATACGACGCCGTGGCCGAGCCCCACACAAACCCTTCCGGAAAACGGTGCGGCGCTCCGGGCTTAGGCTCACGCGCCGCGCCCAGTGCAGAACCGAAGGCGGGGAGTGAGGCCGTGCCGGCGGTAATGCCCAGCAGGCGGGCGAAGGTGCGTCGGGAAAATGTATTGGCCACGGGTTTCTCCTTGCTGTTGCTCGAAGGCCGGTCGCGGGCAGAGCGTCCGGCGCTGTCTGCGCCTGCAAGACTATAACGATTCATCTATCAAAGTAAATCGGTTTAGTTAACTTTCGCCTCTTGCCTGGGGGTGTCTGTCTGGCGTGGCGGTATCTGCTTCTCCAACGTCGATCGGATGAGAATTTTTGCGTTTGTAAGCAGATTGCAATACTGAGGCGTCAGGATTGAGGCTATGAAGCTCAGCTTCGTCATACCTGCGTTCAATGAAGAGTCTTATCTCGCGGACTGCATTGAGTCGATCCTTGAGCAGACGCGCGGCCTCGAAGACTCGACCGAGATCATTGTGGTGAACAACGCCAGCACGGACGGCACGCGCGAGGTTGCGCTACGCTACCGGCGCGTGCGTCTGGTCGATGAGCCTCGCAAGGGACTGACCTTTGCCCGTCAGGCAGGCTTTCTCGCCAGCCGCGGTGCGTTGATTGCCAACGTGGACGCTGATTCTCGTCTGACTCCCGGTTGGGTGCAGCGCGTTTTGCATGCGTTTGAGGCAAACCTCCGGCTTGCGTCACTCTCCGGGCCCTTTGTGTACTACGACCTGACGCGCCGCCAGCGTTTCTTCGTTCATGTCTTCTACCTTGTGGCGTGGATGACCTATGTGACGAACCGCTATATCCTGCGCGTAGGGTCGATGGTGCAGGGCGGAAATTTTGTAGTCTCGCGTGCGGCGCTCGAGCGCGTTGGGGGCTTCAATCTCGACATCTCGTTCTACGGTGAAGACACGGACATCGCCCGCCGCCTGAACGAGGTTGGCGATGTGCTGTTTACCTTCGATCTGAAGATGTTCTCCTCGGCACGCCGGCTTAAGCGCGAAGGGATGTTG
This sequence comes from Edaphobacter sp., assembly GCF_035763405.1. Taxonomy (NCBI): domain Bacteria; kingdom Pseudomonadati; phylum Acidobacteriota; class Terriglobia; order Terriglobales; family Acidobacteriaceae; genus Edaphobacter; species Edaphobacter sp. The sequence goes on along the minus strand of NZ_DASUBE010000038.1, from coordinate 17,416 downwards.
ACGATGGCTGCCCGCTATTCCATCAACTACTTCTGGACAACGTTCTTCAAGCGGCCCTACACGAACCATCATGTCGACATTCGCGACGGTTCAGAAGCGTAATCTGATTCCTCGTGCAGAAGCCGTTGTGCTGCAAAACTAAACCCGATCGCCGGTTAGCGAGCGGGCCTTTCTGCCGTGGGAGATGCTCTCCCGTTTACAGCAGCTCAAGTTCAGCGTGGGGATTGTTGGATCCGGGATAAGCCAGGCTGAAGGTGCGTGAGAATGTCCTGCTGCGGGCCATGCGCACTAACTGAATCGCGGCGAGCAGCGGCAGTGGCGGCCGCCCGTTCTGCCAGAGCTGGCTGAGCGGCCGCATCTCACCGTTGTGGTCAGGATGAAAGGCGCGGTCGTCCCAGCGGCGCCACCCTTCGATGAATTCGGGATAGTCGGTGACTGCGGCCAGCGTCGAGTGCAGAATGCGCTGCTCCCATGGGGTGGCGTACTGCTGCATAAAAAGAACGTGGCTGCGGCGCTCGACTCGAATTTCGTCAACGAATTCGCGGAAGGTGACTGCCTGGGTGAGGTTGATGTTCGCGTTGGGTTCCAGGCTGTGCCGGTCGCCGCCGGATATAAGCAGATGGCCGGTCTCGCGGGCCAGTTGCACGACTTTGCGGTTTTCGCGCGCATCGCGCAGACCATTCAGCTCGAGCGCGTGTATGCAGTTCCCCATTCCTTCCAGAAAGCGCCAAACTTCGCTCATGTGCTGGCCGTGGCCAATTCGATGGAGGTCCCAGATGGGGTGGTTGAGCACAACAAGAACCGCTGGCACGTCGTCGAGCTCGTGGAGTATTGTCCGCAACATCGCTTCGCCCGGAGCGGCGGTATAAGCAGCGAACCTGCGCATCCAATCGTGGCCGTCGGCACTCGGCAGATTGTGTATGCCCAGATGCAGCTCGGTCGCCCCGAACGGAACAGTCCACTCAACCGACACGGGAATATGCCGCGAGCTGGGAATCGTGCGCAGCAGCATGGGAGCGCCAATGTTGTCATGGTCGGTGATGGAGATCAGTGCTTCGAGGCGCAGCATCTCGATCTGGCGCAACTCAACGTCGTAGGCCATCCGGGGCTGTAGCGGCGGACGCCAGTGCGCACGAACGAAGTCCAGCTCGAGGCCGCGCAGGCTGCTCTGCCGTTCGTAGTAGTTGAAAACCTGACGAAGGCCAGGCACGAAGGCGAACATCTTGTGGATGAACGTGAGGCTCTCTTCCGAAAAACTGGTGTGACTATGCAGTGACACGCCGCTCAGGTAGGAAGACGCGGCCGTGGAGTCATTCCAGATACTAGAGATCTTCGACTTCGGTTTCATGGTCGCTTCCCTCCGGCACTTCTGCCGATAGTGAAAACGATCCGTGCGACTGCACGGTGACGGCAGGGAGAACGCCCGATAAATTCCTGATCGTTAAATAACTACTTGAATGCAGCGGACAGTTTCAATCCGGCCTTGCACAAACGCCACCAACGAATGTCCATCCTGATGGCGTACGTGCCGGTAGCCGGAAGCGGAACTCAGGCAAGATGGCCCATCCTGCCCGATTTGTAGTCTTCAAAGGCCTGCACCAGCTCCTCCTGCGTGTTCATCACGAACGGCCCATAGCTGGCCACCGGCTCGTTGATCGGCTCGCCCGAGAGAACCAGCAGCTTCGAGTCTTCGGAGGCAACAAGCGTGATGTTCTCACCTTCGCGGCCCAGCGTGGCAATGCGCGCCTCGCCTGAAAGCTGCGAGCCGTTCAGCACGACGCTGCCCTTCAGCAGAACCGCCGCCGCATTGTGGCCTGCTCGCAGAGCAATCTCCGCCGCGTCGCCCGCCTTCAGCTCCACGTCGAAGACATTCACCGGCGAAAAGGTCTTCGCCGGGCCTTTCACGCCGTTCAGCTCGCCCGCGATGATGCGTGCCTTGCCGCTTGCACTGAGTGTGACCGTCGGAATCTGCTCAGCCGTGATGCCCTGGTAGCGCGGAGACGACATCTTGACCGCGCGCGGCAGATTCACCCAGAGCTGCACCATCTCGAACGTGCCGCCCTTCTCGGCGAACTCCTTCGCGTGCATCTCTTCATGCACAACGCCCGAGGCCGCTGTCATCCACTGCACATCGCCTGGATAGATCGTCCCCGCGTTCCCAGCCGAGTCCCGGTGCGAGACCGACCCCTGATACGCAATCGTCACCGTCTCGAAGCCGCGATGCGGATGCTGGCCCACTCCATGCTGCCGCTTCGACGGATCAAAGTAGCTGGGTCCGGCATAGTCCAGCATCAGAAACGGATTGATCTCGCTCGAAACTCCATTCGAAGGAAAGAGGTTGCGAACAGGGAAGCCGTCTCCTACCCAATGCTCCGAACCGGCCCCGTAGACTCCCAATACCTTTTTCTGTGTGGTCATGCTTCCTCCTCCTGCCAGGCTCGGTAGAAGCCCGAGCGGCAACTATCTCGATATAGAGATGTTCGATAGCGAGGAAAGATTCATGGCAGAGGTAAGTCGTTCATTTTAAATGCATGAAACATCAGCAGGGTGCCGAGGCCTTACTTCCGCTTCCAGCGGACGCCGTCCTTCGAGTCCTCGATGAGAATGCCTTTCGCGAGCAGGTCGTTGCGGATGGCGTCAGCGCGGGCGAAGTTGCGGGCCTTTTTTGCCTCGGTCCGTTCGGCGACCAGAGCGTCGATGTCGGCGTCGGAGAGCGAAAGCGTGGCCACCAGTTCAGCCGAAGCCTCGCCCAAACGGCCCTCCGTCTCGGCCCAGGCAAGCGCCGCCCGCGTAACGGCTGCGTCGTTGTCTGTGAGGACGGCGAAGACACCGTCGAAGAGTGCAAGCACACGCAGAATCTCGGAGGCGTTGCCGGCGCGCAGCGTGCCCGCGTCGGCGGCAGAGTTGGCCGCGCGGACGAGCTCGAAGATTGCGGCGCGCGCCTCGGCTGTGTTTAGGTCGTTCGCCAGGCCAGCCCGATAGTCGCGCTCGGCCTTCGCCGTAGCGGCGGCGATCTCTGCATCGAGCCCCTCGGCAAAGCCGCCTTTGACCATACGCTGGTGGAAGGTCCTCAGTCGCTCGACCGCGTTCTTCGACTCCTCAAGGCTCTCGAAGGTGAAATTCATCTGGTGGCGATAAGGCACGGAGATGAGCAGAAAGCGAATGGCTGACGCGCGGTGTCCCTTGAGCAGCAGGTCACGCAGCGTGTAGAAGTTCCCCTCGGACTTCGACATCTTCTTGCCTTCGACCAGCAGGAAGCGCACATGCATCCAGTGGCGGACGAAGGTATGGCCATTGGCCGACTCCGACTGCGCGATCTCGTTCTCGTGGTGCGGGAACATCAGGTCTTCGCCGCCCGCGTGCAGGTCGATGTTCACGCCGAGAAACTTGGTCGCCATGGCCGAACATTCGATATGCCACCCCGGACGCCCCGTGCCCAGCGCGGTCTCCCACGACTGCTCGCCCGGCTTGGCCGCCTTCCACAGGGCGAAGTCGCGCGCGGCGTCCTTCTCGTACTCGTCCACATCCACGCGCGCGCCGTCTTCGATACCCTCGAAGTCCTTCTTCGAGAGCTTGCCGTACTCCGGAAAGCGCGCGATGCGGAAGTACCACGAGCCGTCTTCGGCGCGATAGGCAATGTCCTTCGCAGCGAGCTTTTCAATCAGCCCAACCATGTCGGCGATCGACTCGGTCGCGCGCGCAATCTGCTCGGGCCGCTGGATGGCCAACGCCTCAAGGTCCTCAAAAAAAGCGCGCTCGTACTTGGCCGTGTACTCCCCGATGGGCTTGCTCGCGGCGGCGGCGTTGCGGATGATCTTGTCGTCCACATCGGTGATGTTCATCACGTGCTGGACCGATGTGCCGCGCTGCAGGATCACGCGACGCAGCACATCCACATGCAGAAAGGTGCGGAAGTTGCCGATGTGGCCGTAGTCGTACACCGTGGGGCCGCAGCAGTAGATGCGTAGCGCAGGGCCGGGAATGGCGTCGAGCGTTTCGACTTTGCCGGAGAGCGTATTAAAGAGCTGGATGCTGGAGTTCTCGGTTGCCACGTGCGCGTTGTCCCTGCCGCCGCCGGGCACAGGGCACGGCGCTCAAGCTGAATTCGTTGGTGTTCCCTGAAGATTCTACTATTGCGCGCCCAGTCGAAGCTGAGGCGTCGCACCAAGGTCTTCCGGCGCGAAATTCTGCGCGACAAACTTGGGCCACGCTGCCGCAGCAATCATCGCAGCGTTGTCAGTCGAAAGCGCCAGCGAGGGGAACGCAATCGGCAGTCCACGACGATCAGCCTCGGCCTGAAAACGCCTGCGCAGCTCGCGATTGGCGGCAACGCCTCCGGAGACGATGACTCCGCGCGCACCGAACGACTCGGCAGCGGCAAATGTCTGACGCAGCAGGTTGCCGACGACCGCGTGCTGACAGCTCGCAATTAGATCCAGCGTCTGCGGATTGCACAGCTTCACGGCATCAGGCGACCCAGGCCTGATACTCGCATCAGCAGCAAGCGCCGCGTGACGATACTCGATGCCCGCGCGCATGTGGTGCGTCTCCACGTAGCGACGGACAGCAGTCTTGATGCCGCTGAAAGAAAAGTCGAATGACTGCTCAAATTTCGGGTGCCCTATCCTTTGCGGCTTCATTGCAATGGGTGGGAGGCGATGCATCCCCCCCGCCGAATTTTGCTCGGCATGCGCAGCTTTGGCGGCGCGCGTCTTAATCTGCCCAAACGCAAACGGCACCGCGCGTGGGTTGCCATGCGGAGCAAGCGCGTCGATCCACGGTCCACCGGGATAGCCCAGCCCAAGCAGCTTGGCCACCTTGTCGTAGGCCTCGCCGGCGGCATCGTCCACCGTGCGGCCCACGTTGCGATAGTTCCACATCTCATTGGCAGCCTGCTCCGCAAGATAAAGATGCGTGTGACCGCCCGAGACGACAAGCGCCAGTAATGGAAATTCCATGGGGGCCTCTGCCTTCTGGCGAGCCTCCAGCAGAACAGCGTGAATATGTCCCTCAAGATGATTGACGGCAATCAGCGGTTTACCCAAACCGAAGCTCAGCGCCTTGGCGTAAGTAATGCCGACAAGCAGCGCCCCAGCAAGCCCGGGGCCTTCGGTAACAGCGATCGCGTCCAAATCGGACAGCGAAACGCCAGCCTGTGCAACGGCCTCGCGCACCACCGGCACGATGTTGCGCAGATGCTCGCGCGAAGCCAGCTCCGGCACCACGCCCCCGTAGTTGGCGTGCAGCGCCATCTGCGATGCAACCACGTTCGAAAGCGCCTCGTCCCCTGTGCGCACGACGGCAGCGGCGGTCTCGTCGCAGGAGCTTTCAACGCCGAGAATCAGACCAGTGGAGCGCATCTCTTTATCATAGAGTCTGTGACTTCTTTGTTTGTCCTTCTGAGCGCAGCGAAGAATCCCCGCATGTTGTCGACGGTGTCGAGGAAGCGCCGGAGCAAGCGATCAAAGTCACACGTTGATAGCGGAGAGCAATGGCCAAACTGTGATGACGATGCTCGATAAACCGAGGTATGTTGCCGCGCGACGCATTGCGTTTGCTCTGCGCCAACGTGGGCATCAGGCATACTTCGCGGGCGGCTGCGTGCGCGACCTGCTGCTCGGCGTCGAGGCGAAAGACTTCGACGTGGCCACCAGCGCGACGCCTGATGAAGTACTCGAACTCTTCCCGAAGGCCCTTACTGTTGGCGCGCACTTCGGTGTCGTACTTGTGCGCGAAGACGAAGTCTCGACCGAAGTCGCCACCTTCCGCCACGACGGTGCCTACAGTGATGGCCGCCGTCCCGACGCCGTGCGCTTTTCCTCCGACCCGCGCGAAGACGTCCAGCGCCGCGACTTCACCATCAACGGAATGCTGCTCGACCCGGTGATCTTTGAAGAGACCGAAGACGCAACCAAAGCTGTGCTCGACTACGTCGGTGGCCGCGCCGATCTTGCCGCTGGCATCGTGCGCGCCATCGGCGACCCCACCGTGCGCTTCGCCGAAGACAAGCTCCGCATGCTGCGCGGCATCCGCTTTGCCGCGCGCCTCGGCTTCGAGATCGAGCCGCACACGCTGGCTGCCATGCAAGCCGATGCAGCAGACATCCATCAAGTCAGCGCCGAGCGCATCCGCGACGAGCTGACTCTGATGCTCACTGAAGGCCGCGCCCGCCGCGCCTTCGAGCTGCTCGACCAGACCGGCCTGCTCACCGAAGTCCTGCCAGAGGCAACGCGCTTGCACGGAGTCCAGCAGCCGCCCGAGTTCCACCCCGAAGGCGACGTGTGGGTCCACACCATGCTGCTGCTCGAAAAACTTCCGGCGGGAGCGACGCCCACGCTGGCCTGGGGCGCGCTCTTGCACGACATCGGCAAGCCCGCAACCTTCCAGCCGCCAAACCCCGCCATCTCCAACGACCGCATCCGCTTCAACGGCCACGTCGAGGTCGGCGTGCGTGTGGCCGAGGTCATCCTGCGTCGCTTGCGCTTCTCCGCCGATGAGACCGAGCGTATCGTCTCGCTCGTCAAAAATCACATGCGCTTCGGCGACGTCATGCACATGCGCGAGGCCACGCTCAAGCGGTTCCTGCGCCTGCCGGACTTCGACGAACACCTCGCCCTGCACCGCATGGACTGCCTCTCGGCACACGGCGATCTGTCGCTCTACGACTTCGCGAAGCGCAAGTATGAAGAGGCCCCGGAAGAAGCCATCCGACCGAAGCTGCTCGTCACAGGGCGCGAGCTGATTGACGCAGGCTATAAACCCGGCCCCCGATTCAAAGCGATGCTGGAAGCTGCCGAAGACGCACAACTGGAGGGCAGCGTCCATACCGCTCAACAAGCCCTCGCCCTCGTCCGCGAACGCTTCGGCTCACCGCGCGCATAATCGAAAGCCTCACCAGTCTGGGTGCTCCACCTTCGAGACGGTCTCATCCTCGCTAAGATCGGCCCTTCTATCCAGCACGCCCGCAGTCAGTTTCGACACAACTGCGTCTTTCAGCGTCTGCCCAACGTCAGAAGCAAAGTGGTCCTACCTCCTATGTTTCGCATATTCTTCCTTTGCCTCGTCGTCGTAGCTCCGCTCAACGCCGCAGTCATCGGCGTCAGCCAACCGGCCCAGTCCATCACGCCCGCCCGCATTGCTACATTGCCGAAAGGCCAGCGCGCAGCGTGGCTCGCCTATCTCAAGCGATCCAAAGTGCAGATGCAGCAGGACAAAGCCGGGCTGGCAGCCGAGCGCAAACCCGGCGCGCCCATCCCGCCCATGCCGAAGGAGGCCTTCAGCGGACGCTCCATGCCGCTTCACCGCGACGCTGCCTGGTATGGCACACCCGAAGCCCGTCACATCGCCGATGTCATCCTCAGCTTCCAGACACCCGCCGGAGGCTGGAGCAAAAACCTTGCCATGGATCAGGCACGTCTGCCCGGGCAGAGCTACACAACCAACAACCTCTCGCGCTTCCTCACTCCCGGCGACTTCGACGCGCCCCATGACCCCAACTGGAACTACGTTGGCACGCTCGACAACGACGCCACCAACACCGAACTGCACTTTCTCGCGCTCGTCTCCGGCCAGACTCCCGGCCCCGCAGGCAATGAGTACCGAGCCAGCTTTCTCCGTGGCGTCCGTTATCTGCTCGACGCGCAGTTTCCCAACGGAGGCTGGCCGCAGGTCTGGCCGCTCGAAGGCGGCTACCACGACGCCATCACCTTCAACGACAACGCCGTCACCGAATCCGCCGAGACCCTGACCAACGTAGCCCAGGGTCAGGGCGACTATGCCTTCGTTCCGGCAAATCTGCGCGGCGAGGCCGGGGCTGTAGCAGCCCACGCGCTGCAATGCATTCTGGCCACGCAGATCGTGATCAACGGTCGCAAGACCGTCTGGGCGCAGCAGCACGACGCCCTCACGCTCCAGCCCGTCTCAGGCCGCAACTTTGAACCGGAGGCGTTCTCCTCCGGCGAAAGCTCCGACGTACTCGTCTACCTCATGTCGCTACCGCACCCATCGGCTGCCGTGATAGGCGCAGTCAACGCTGGCGTTGCCTGGCTCAAACAGGCGGCCATCTACGGCGAAGACTGGACCGGCGGCCGCCGTTCACCCGGCGGCAGGCATCTGGTCGCCAAACCCGGAGCCGGGCCCATCTGGGCGCGCTACTACAGCCTTAGCACCGAAAAGCCCGTCTTCGGCGACCGCGACAAAACGATCCACGATGATGTGAATGACCTCTCGATCGAACGTCGCAACGGCTACTCCTGGTTCAGCACCGGCCCCCAGCAGGCGCTCGACGCCTACGCCGAGTGGAGCAAAACGCACGCGCTTCCAGCTATGGTCAAATAGCAGGTGTGACGCACCCATTTGATATTGGCAAAGGAGCGCATCGGGTCGAAGCAGGACGAGGCAAGTTGTTCCTCATCGCAGGCCCATGCGTCATCGAGTCCGAGACACATGCCCGTACGATGGCCGACGCCATCCAGCGCGTGACTGCCGACCTCCGCGTTCCGTACATCTTCAAGGCCAGTTACGACAAGGCGAACCGCACCTCGCTCAAGAGCTTTCGTGGCCCGGGTCTCAAGGAAGGCTGCCGCATCCTGCGCGCGATTGGCGAGAGCACCGGTCTGCCCGTGCTCACCGATGTTCACAGCGTCGATGACTGCGCCCCTGTAGCCGAAGCCGTCGATGTCCTTCAGATCCCCGCGTTCCTCTGCCGCCAGACCGACTTGCTGGTCGCCGCCGCGAAGACAGGCCGCGCCATCAACGTCAAGAAGGGCCAGTTCGTCGCGCCGTGGGACATGCGCCACGCCGTCGAGAAGATCCGCGAGAGCGGCAACAGTCGCGTCTCGCTCACCGAGCGCGGCGCGAGCTTCGGCTACAACAACCTCGTCGTCGATATGCGCTCGCTGCCTGTGCTGCGCGGCTTCGCGCCGGTCGTCTTCGATGGCACGCACTCCGTGCAGACACCCTCGGCGGCCAACGGCGTCAGCGGCGGCCAGCCGGAGTTCATCCCCGTGCTCACGCGCGCTGCGGTGGCTGCGGGTGTTGATGGTGTCTTTCTCGAAGTCCACGACAATCCCGCCGAAGCGAAGTCCGACGGCGCGAACGCACTGCACCTCAACAATCTGAAGTCTGTGCTCGAACAACTGCTCGCCGTTCACGCGGCAGTGAAATAAGCCAGACTCAGGCTCTGCCTCCGGCGGCCACGTCCTCATCCACCACGCTGACGGTTCCGGTCTTCAACTTTGCACCTGTCACCAGAAACACGGCCAGCAGAATCGCGCCCATGCCCGCATACTCCACCGGAACGAAGCGTTCCTTGAGCAGCAGCGCGCCCAGCGCAACCGCGATGACCGGATTCACGTAGGCATACGTTGCCACCTTCGACACAGGCACATGGTCCAGCAGATAAATGTAAGCGGTGAAGCCGACCAGCGATCCAAAGACGACCAGGTAGGCGATCGAGCCCCAGGCCTGCCTGCCCCACTGCGCCTGGTGATAGCGACCGAGCGCAAACATAACGCACAGATTGAACAGCCCACCGAAGAGCATCTGCCAGCCTGCCGCGGCGAATCCGCCGATGCGCAGGTTCACGCGCCGCGAGACGACCGAGGCGCACGTCCAACTGAACGCGCCAAAAAGCGCAACCCCGGCGGCGATAATCTGCCGCGAGTCGCCGTGCAGGCTACTGCGCAGGCCCGGCCACAGCAAAAACGCAAGGCCAACGAATCCCACGCAGATTCCCAGCCAGCCGCGTGCAGGCAGGCCGCCGTCATTGGGCAGCACAGTTTCAATCAGCGCTGCGTAGAGAGGAATGGTTGCCGCCAGTAGAGACGCAAGGCCGCTTGAAAGATACTGCTCGCTCCAGATGATGCCCGGATTACCGAAGCTGAGCATCAGAATGCCGATGATGGCCAGCATCCCAAGTTCGCGCAGACTGGGCCGGACCGGCTTTCTCAACAACAGACACAGCCCCAGCGCAATCGGCGCGGCGATCAGGAAGCGGGAGCTGGCCAGCACAAACGGCGGCAGCACCTCTACGCCGTAACGCATGGCCAGAAACGTGCTCCCCCAGAAAAAATAAATGCAGCCGAACGAAAGCAGAATGCGCGTGCGGTCCGGCGAGGAGGAAGAAGAAGGCATTACTCCGATGGTATCCGTTGTTGTACCCGCGCGCGCGGCGGCCAGTCTCCAGGCTGAAATGCTAGGATGAAGAAATGGTTCTCCGGTCTCGAGTGTCCCTCCTGCTGCTTGCGTTCTGCGCGGCGGCTCTTGCCCAGACGCCTGCCGCATCTGCTCCCACCGGCCCGCGCATCTTCCACGACCCCTCGCTTGGCATCACGTACTTCTACCCACGGCGTTTTACGCCGGAACAGATCCCGGCGAAGCAGGCGTGTGTCCACACGACGCTGTCAGGAAGCTCCGCGTCCCCGGTCGGTGCATCGTCGTTTGTCCTCTCCAACATTGGCAGCGCGTGCCCTTCGCTGCTGAACGAAGCAGTCACAAGCCTCGACGCCTTTACGCGCAAGCAGGCGCTCAGCCGGCTCAAGGAGTTCGGCAAGCCCGAGATCACGCGCGACCCAACGCACTACAGCATCGACGGCCATCCTGCATCGATCACCATCGCTTCGGTCAAGCACCCGGCGCCCTACGATCCCAACAGCATCGCGCCGCCGAAGATCACCTACGCGGCCAAGGCCTGCGTGCTCGGCGAGATTCCCGACAAGCACAGCAAGGAGACCCTGGCCCAGCAGACGAAGCACATCTTCTGCTTCGACTTCACCACGCAGCACAAGGACCTTCTGCCGCTCATGCTCGCCTTTACCGTGCAGTTCGACGGGCACGACCCCGAGCCGCTGGTCCCGGGCGGCATCCTGCACTGAGATTGGCGTGCGGTATACTGCGGTTGCAGGGTAGCGTTTATGAAATCGCGCGATTCAGCTACGTTCAAGCGGATCCGGATCACGGTCGGCCCCTGGTGCAGCTCCAGAAGGCGTCAGATGCCGCGTCGACACCTGCGCGTGCTGCCTTCGTCCACGCGACCTAGTCTCTTCGCCGGCGATTAACCGAGTCCCTCCAGCCGGCGAAGCCAGCTCATTTCAGCGCATACGCCGTTCCTGCCGCATTGCAGGCGAGAGGTTCCGAGCCCAGAGGCCCATCGGGTTCATCCGCCGCTCGCGGTGAACGGCTCCCACCCATCGCTGCCACACCGAAGACAGGAGAGACCGCATGAGCACCCTTACCCAGCAACACTCCCGCATCGCCACCGAGGCCGACCACGCCGCCTATGGCCCGAAGCTGAAGACCGCGCTTCCCGGCCCGCTGGCGAAGAAGGTCGTTGCCGACGACGACCGCATCATCTCGCCCAGCTACACCCGCAGCTATCCTATGGTTGCCAAATCCGGTCGCGGCATCCGCGTCACGGATGTGGATGGCAACGAATTCCTCGACTTCGCCGCAGGCATCGCCGTCACGTCCACCGGTCACTGCCATCCCGAGGTCGTCAAGGCTATCCAGACGCAGGCCGCTGAGCTGATTCACATGTCCGGCACGGACTTCTACTACGACCACATGATCAAGCTCGCCGACCGGCTGAGCGCCATCGCGCCCATGCCCGGGCCGCATCGCTTCTACTACGGAAACTCCGGGGCCGAGGCAGTCGAGTGCGCCATCAAGGTCGCCCGCTACCACACCGGACGCCAGAACATCATCGCCTTCTTTGGGGCCTTCCACGGACGCACCATGGGCGCGCTCTCGCTCACCGGCTCGAAGCCGCAGCAGAAGCGCCGCTTCGCGCCCTTCGTTCCGGGCGTCCATCACGTGCCCTATCCGTATGCCTATCGCAACTGCACCGGCACCGCCGAGGAGCAGGAGGCGTTCGCGCTCAACTGCGCGCGTTACATCGAAGAGAAGCTCTTCAAGACCATCCTTCCGCCCGAAGAGGTCGCGGCCATTATTCTCGAACCCATCCAGGGCGAGGGCGGCTATGTCGTCGCGCCCGACAACTTCCTCAAAGAGATACGCCGCATCTGCGACAAGCACGGCATCTTGATGATCGCCGACGAGGTACAGTCCGGCGTCGGCAGGACAGGGAAGTGGTGGGCCATCGACCACTCCGGCGTCCAGCCCGACATCGTCTGTATCGCCAAGGGCATCGCCTCCGGTATGCCGCTCGGCGTCTGCATGACGAAGGCTGAGGTCATGGACTGGGTGCCCGGCTCGCATGCCAGCACCTTTGGCGGCAACCCCGTCTGCATCGCGTCCGCGCTGGCCACGCTCGACATCATCGAGCGCGAGGCGCTCAAGAATGCAGCAACAGTCGGCGGGCAGATGCTCGCCCGGCTCAAAGGCTGGGTAGCAAAGCACCCCCACGTCGGCGACATCCGCGGTCGCGGGCTGATGATCGGCATCGAGATCGTCAAAGACCAGAAGACCCGTCAGGAGGCCGGCGAGCTACGCGACAAGATCGTCGATCTCGCCTTCGAGCGTGGGTTGCTGATTCTCGGCTGCGGCGCAACCAGCATCCGGCTCTGCCCGCCGCTCGTGCTCAACCGGCAGGAGGCCGAGGTCGCGCTCGACATTCTGGAAGAGTGCGTCGAGCTCGCCTCCAGATAATCAGACCAGACAACCGGTCCAGAGTACTCAATGCGGGCGGCGTTTCCGGACGCCGCCCGCCCTGTCTGGCAATCAAAACCGGAAACGTCTAAACTCAGAGAAAATCTCAATTTTCAGACTCACTTTTTTCCGTCTGCTGCATCCTACCCCAGTACACTTTTTGAATTAGGGAGACATCCTTATGGTTGCCGAGAGCCAGAACATCGAAAGCCACAACATCAACCTCGCCTTCCTCACTGCTGTCAGCCTCAACCCGGACGCCGCGATCGTCAGCGGCCTGCACTACGCTCCTGCGCTCAGCTTCGATGAGACGCTCCTCGCTTCGCCTCGCGCGCCTCGGCTCGACGAGGAGGACGAGGGCGACGACTTCGACGACGAGGATGACGACGAAGACGAGGACGCTGACGACGCTGACGACGACGAAGATGAGGACGACGACTTCGAAGACGACGGTGACGGGTACGACGACGACTACGAGGACGACGATGAGGATGACGATGAGTACGACGACGATGAGGATGATGAAGACGACGACGATGAAGACGACGAAGACGATGAGGATGCTTAGCTCACGAACGGAGCGCGTCTGAGCGCAGCCGGACAAGAGCAGTCTTCAGCCCCGCATCTGTCCCGATGCAGGGCTTTGTATTGAGCCGGTCGCCAGGGCCGTTTACCAGCCGCTATAGCCAAATTTGTCATTCTGAGCGAAGCGAAGAATCTCCGCATTTCGCCTGTGGCCGTACAAAACCTGCTCTTGTCGGAACCATAACGACCACGAGGAGACCGCTCTAATATCCCGCCTCGGAAACCACATTTTCCAGCGGCTCACCGGCAAGGTAGCGTCGCACCTGCTCCTCACCAAAGCGGAAGGCGCGGTGGATAAACTCGGGCGTCGAGCCGCCGACATGCGGCGTGATCAGGCAGTTCGGCGCGTGCCACAAGGGGTGGTCTTCCGGCAGCGGCTCCGGGTCGGTCACATCGAGCGCGGCCGAGATGCGATGTCCCCGAAGCGCCTCGACAAGCGCCCCTGTCTCCACCACAGGCCCTCGCGCCGCATTCACCAGCAGCGCGCCGTGCTTCATCAGTCCAATCTGTTCTGCTCCAATCATGCCCACGGTCTCCGCAGTCAGAGGCACGATAGCCACGATGATGTCAGCCTCCGGGATCAGCCGATTCAGGTCGCCCACGGCATACACCTTCGGCTCTGTCCGCGCGCTACGTGCCAGCCGCAGCATCTTCACCCCAAACGGCGCAAGACGCAGCTCGATGGCGTGGCCGATCGAGCCATACCCCACGATCAGCACGGTCTTCCCGGCAAGGTCGTCGCCCAGAATCTTGTACTGGCCCACCTGCGGCCCGCTCTCGTTCAGAAAGCCCGCTGTCTCGGTTGCCTGCCCACGCCACTGCCGCGCCGTCTGCATATCGCGGTACAGCGGGAACCGCTTGAGCGAAGCAAGGATAGCGGCCAGCACCCACTCCGACGCCGAGATGTCATGGATGCCGCGCCCGTCGCACAGCACAACCTCCTTCGGCAGCCACGGCGCAATCCAGTCCACGCCCGCCATCATGGACTGCACCACTTTCACCCCGCGCAGACGCCGGAAGGTCTCCTGCGCATTCTTGCGGGCAAAGGGAATGATCCAGAAATCCACCTCCAATATCTCGGTGGAGTGGCGGGGGATGCGGACAATCTCCGCCTTGGCCGGAAACCCGGTCAGCAAACCCTGATGCAGCTTCTCATCGACGCCTACGCGAACCATGTCACCAGTTTGCACGATGCCGCCGCCCCATGGCGAGCGCGGAGACAATCTTTGATGTGGGGGAAGTGGTGCGCCCGAGAAGATTCGAACTTCTGACCTACAGCTTCGGAGGCTGCCGCTCTATCCAGCTGAGCTACGGGCGCATACCTCTAGCGTACCATGGTCATCCAGCACATTTCGCTTGCTGCCGAGGCGTCCAAAACCGCAGATGACGCCGTCTAAATACTTACCGGAATCCAACCAGAAGAAAGCGAGACTCCCATGTTCCTTCGCTCCCTCACAACCTTGGCCTGTACCGCCGTGCTGGCCACCGCAGGCTTCGCCCAGACCGCCAAACCCGCCGCCAAACCCATGCTCAGTCCACCCGCTACCGCCAGCGTCACACTCAACGGCAAGGACATTACGATTCACTACAACAGCCCCCGCATGCGTGGCCGCAAAATCATGGGCGACCTTGTCCCCTACGGCAAACCCTGGCGCACTGGCGCGAACCCCGCAACCACGCTCATTACTCCCGTTAATCTCAAGATCGGCACGCTGGAGGTGCCTGCGGGAACCTACACCCTCTTCACCCTGCCGAACGAGAAGGAGTGGTTACTCATCGTAAGCAAAAAGACCGGCGAGTGGGGAATTCCCTATCCTGAAGGCAACGACCTCGGACGCACACCCATGACCGGAGCCACACTGCCCGAGCCGCAGGAAGACATGTCCATCTCCTTTGAAAACACAAAGGGCAACACCACCGAGCTGCACGTCAAATGGGAAAAGACCGACGAGTACGTCACCGTCACCGCTGAGTAGCTTCCTTATCCAACCGCAGCCGCTCCATCACCGCAGCGACCAGCTCCTTCGCGCCCGTGATGTTCGCTGTCACCGCCTGTAGATCGAGCGCCGGAACCTTCGGGTTCCGCGCGCTCGTGCAGTACACGCCATGCTGGCCCACCAGAACCAGCGCATCGGTCAAGGCGTCCAGCGTGACGGCCAGCCGCCCGCGCGCCTCGCCCATCATGAACTCGTACTTCTCCAGCTCATCCTTGCGGTCGTAGAAGACGGACACGCTACCACTCCTTCGCAGCCGAATCGACCGCAACCGGCGTAGCCGCAGCCGGGGCCTTCCAGCGCAGCACCGGCTTGCGCGCCGCCGTCGTCTCATCCAGCCGCTGCGCCCGCGTCGTATGCGGAGCCGTCTGCACCAACTCAGGGTTCTCCTCCGCCTCGCGCGCAATCTGCTTCAGCGCATCGACCAGCAGGTCCAGCTCCTCGCGGCTCTCGCTCTCCGTCGGTTCAATCATCATCGCCCCGGGCACAATCATTGGGAACGAAACCGTGTAGGCGTGGAAGCCATAGTCGATCAGCCGCTTGCCCATATCGCCCGTCTTCACGCCATTCCGCGCCTGAATCCTATCCGAGAAGACAACCTCATGCAGCGACGGTGTCTTATAAGGCAGCTCAAACGTGCCCGCCAGCTTCGCGCGAATGTAATTCGCATTCAACACCGCGTCTTCAGTCGTCTGGCGCAAACCATCCGGTCCATTGGCCAGAATGTAAGCCAGCGCCCGCACAAACATCCCGAAGTTGCCATAGAACGCCCGCACGCGCCCGACGGTCGCAGGCCGGTTGTAGTCAAGCCCAAGCGACCCATCCGCACGCGTCACCAGCACCGGCGTAGGCAGAAACGGCTCCAGAATCTTCTTGCAAGCCACCGGCCCCGACCCCGGTCCACCACCACCATGCGGAGTAGAAAACGTCTTATGCAGATTCAGGTGCATCACATCCACGCCAAAGTCGCCGGGCCGCGTCTTGCCGCACAGCGCATTCATATTCGCGCCGTCCATGTAGAGCAGTGCGCCCTTCGCATGAAGCACATCGGCAATCTTATGAATCTCGCTCTCGAACACGCCAATCGTCGAAGGATTCGTCAGCATCAGCGCAGCGGTATCTTCATCCACCAGCCGCTCAAGCTCGGCCACATCCACCATGCCCTGCGCATTCGACTTCAGGTTCGCAACCTCATATCCGCAGACCGCAGCCGTAGCAGGGTTCGTGCCATGAGCCGAGTCCGGAATCAGAATCTTCTTCCGCGGATTCCCCTTCGCCTCGTGATGCGCTCGCACCAGCAGAATCCCGGTAAACTCGCCATGCGCGCCCGCCGCTGGTTGCAGCGTAATTGTGTCCATGCCGGTAATCTCGACCAGCGCATCCGAGAGCATCTTCATAATCCCGAGGCAGCCCTGCGACAGCGACTCCGGCTGATACGGATGCGCGTCCGCAATCCCCTCCAGCCGCGAGACAAGCTCATTGATGCGCGGGTTGTACTTCATCGTGCACGACCCCAGCGGATACATCCCCAGGTCAATCGCATAGTTCCACGTCGAAAGCCGCGTGAAGTGCCGAATAATCTCAATCTCGCTCAACTCCGGCATCACGCCCAGATCACCGCGCACAGCATCACCAAGCAGGGAAGCAGCATCCACAGCCGGCACATCCAGCTCCGCCAGCCGATACGCCTTCTTCCCAGGTGAAGACTTCTCAAAGATCAAATCTTCATTCTGATTAACATGCGTCGTAGCCTTCTTCGGCGTGCCTTCAAACTTTGAATCTGCCATCTCTCCCTCACTACCGGAAAAACCCGTCATTCTGAGCGGAGCGAAGAATCCCCGCATTTTGCTTCTCGCGCCACACTCATTCCACACACCGCAAACGTACTAAAACTCCTGCGCATCTGCTGCATCGCCAGTCTCCGAATAACTCCCGGACTCCGGCCCATCTATATCTTCTTCACGCAACGAAAGCCCAAACACCGTACCGTTGTCGAACTCAATCGTCAGCGCATCGCCCTCTTCAAGCGAAGCCTGAACAACCTTCTCGCCAATCTGCGTACACAACGCATTGCGATACTCAGGCTCGCCGTAGGCCACAGAAAAATCGCTCAGCAAAACGTGCGGCCAGTTGTACAGCCTCAGCAGTGGCGTATCGAACCGAAGCTGCAAAAAGTCCTCGACGAACTCAACAGCCTTCAACTCCTCGCCGATGATCGCGCTCACATCCAT
>NZ_DASUBE010000037.1:0-2740 GCF_035763405.1 Edaphobacter sp. | reverse complement strand
GCCGGATACGAGCGAACTACCCGAGTTGCCGGAGGGGTGGTGCTGGGCAAGTGTAGATCAAATCGTGGTCGAGCCGCTCTCGAACGGTCGATCGGTGAAAACTGCGATCGGCGGGTTTCCAGTCCTACGTTTGACCGCGTTGAAGAACGGAAACATCGATCCACGCGAGCAAAAGATGGGAGCTTGGACCGCCGGGGAGGCCAAGCCATTCTTGGTTACCGTCGGTGACTTCCTTGTCTCACGCGGAAGCGGTTCTATCAGGCTCGTTGGGCTCGGCGGACTTGTGCGACGGCTGCAAAATCCGGTTGCCTACCCCGACACTATGATACGCTTCCGAATGTGCAAAGGAGTCGACCGGATGTTCTTCGCGCACGTGTGGAACTCAACGGCGATCCGCAGTCAAGTTGAGCTGAAGGCGAAGACGACGGCCGGAATCTTTAAGGTCAATCAGAGCGACCTTGAAATGTGCGTGATCCCATTGCCGCCAGAGGCTGAGCAATCGCGTATTCAGGCAGAGATCGGACGGCTCTTCAGCCTCGAAGGCGCGGCCGCAAAGCTGTCCACGCTCTCCATCTCGCGCAGCGCCCGCCTCCGCCAATCCATTCTCAAGTGGGCCTTCGAGGGTCGCCTCGTGGACCAGGACCCGACTGACGAGCCGGCCTCCCGCCTCCTCGAACGCATCCGCGCCGAGCGCGAGTCCGCCACCGAGAAGCAACCGCGCCGCCCGCGCCGCCCGCGGGCGAGGAAGAAAGACCGCACGTGAGAACCCCGCTCCCCATCAACCTCGATACGCTCCTCCGCCAACGGGCGATCGAAGGCGAGCGCGTCGAGTACAAGGCGGGGTGGAACCCAGTGCGTGTGTTGCATACGATGTGCGCGTTCGCCAACGACTTCCACAACCTTGGCGGCGGATACCTTGTGATCGGCGTCGAGGAGGCGAATGGCCGGCCAGTGCTGCCTCCGAAGGGCATCGACCCTGAGAGTGTGGAGTCGATGCAGAAGGAGCTGCTGCGTCTCGGCAACCAGGCCATCCAACCGCCGTTCCATGCGCTCTCCGCGTCCTACGCTGTCGATGGCCGGATCGTCTTCGTCGCCTGGGCGCCGGGGGGCGAGACGCGCCCCTACAAGTGCCGAGTGAGCCTGGGCCAGGACGCGAAGGAGTGGGCCTGGTACATCCGTCGTGGTTCGAGTACGGTCCGCGCGCAAGGAGCGGGCTTGCTCTTCTTCAACGACGAGCCGCACCGCTTCTTTCCAGCCACACAGATCGATGTCGTATACTTCCCTGATGGTGCTGGCGGCGACCGCTTCGAGGAGAAGGTGTTCCAGGGGCCACTCGGCCAGATCACACGCGACGCGATCGACTACGTTGCGCGCAGCTATCTGAGGGAGACGGTGGTGAAGCACGCTGACCGGTCCGAGGCGGAGCGCTTCTGGAACTTCCCGCGCGTCGCCATCGAGGAGGCCATCGTCAACGCGATCTATCACCGTTCCTACGAGGAGCGCGAACCGGTCGAGGTCCGCATCAGCCCGCAGGACCTGGTCGTGCTCAGCTTCCCCGGTCCGGATCGCTCGGTGCGTATGGAGGACCTGCGTTCGGGGCTGGCGGTGAGTCGTCGCTACCGCAACCGTCGCATTGGCGAGTTCCTCAAGGAGCTGGACCTGACGGAAGGGCGCTCGACCGGTGTTCCCAAGATCCTGCGTGCGATGAAGAGTAATGGCTCGCCGCCTCCCGAGTTCGAGAGTGACGAGGGTCGCACCTACTTTCTCATTCGTCTGCCGATCCACGAGCGGGCGGAACGGAGTGCCCCGCAAGTCACCCCGCAAGTCACCCCGCAAGTCACCCCGCAAGTCGAAAGGCTGATCGTGGCCATCCAGGGTGAGATGCTGAGGTCCCACCTGATGCATGCGCTCGGGCTGAAGGATCGCATGCACTTCACGAACGATTACCTCCAGCCTGCGCTGGACGCCGCTCTCGTGGAGATGACCATCCCCGACAAACCCCGCAGCAGCAAGCAGCGCTACCGACTCACCAATCTCGGGCACCGGCTACAGGCCGAGGTGGCCGCGCGTAATTCGGACGGCACAGAGGGGCGTCCGCAATGAGCGACACTGCCAACCGCATCGTCCAGAAGCTCTGGTCCTACTGCAACGTCCTGCGAGACGACGGGCTGTCATACCAGGACTACCTGGAGCAGCTCACCTTCCTCCTCTTCTTGAAGATGGCGGACGAGCGCGCGCAGCTCACCGGCGATCCACAGCCGATCCCCTCTGGCTACCGCTGGGAAGACCTTGCCGCACCGCAAATGGAGGGCGTCGAACTGGAGCAGCACTATCGCGACACGCTTCACGAGCTCGGCCAGCAGGGCGGGATGCTCGGCCTCATCTTCGAGAAGGCGCAGAACAAGATCCAGGATCCCGCCAAGCTCCGCCAGCTCGTGGTCGAGCTCATCGGCAAGGAGAACTGGTCGGCGATGTCGGCCGACGTGAAGGGCGACGCCTACGAGGGGCTGCTCGAACGCAACGCACAGGATACGAAGAGCGGCGCCGGACAGTACTTCACCCCGCGGGCGCTCATCGACGCGATCGCGGACTGTGTGCGGCCCCAACCCGGCGAAGTCGTGGCCGATCCCGCCTGCGGCACTGGCGGCTTTCTCCTCGCCGCACACGAATACGTGAAGAACCATTTCGAGCTGGACCGCGACCAGAAGCACCACCTGCGGTTCGAGGCGGTGCGCGGCGT
>NZ_DASUBE010000036.1:0-24727 GCF_035763405.1 Edaphobacter sp. | reverse complement strand
GGCTCCAGACGTCGCCAAGGTCGATCCCGATCGTGATCTCGACCTTGGCCTGTCTGCGTGGGACTTCAGCGATGAGGTGTTGCGCTGGCTTCTTCATGGGAACAGTCTGCTCCTCCTTGGGAGGACCTGCTCATCCCATTTATCGTGATCTATCTCGATGCTCTTGAGAAGATTGCTTCAACGCATCGAGGATGGACCGGTGGGGACATCGCCGAGCGATTAAAGCAGCCGCTGCCACACGCATATGCAGGAGCGATGAACTTAAACGTAACCGTCCAGGGCAGGGCGTCACGCGACGCGAGATTGCAGCCTCACCTCAATGAGAGAAGGCTGTCGAGAGAGCTTACACAAACGTTTGCGACTAAACCACGAAGGTCTTGCAGACGTCCGCGGTCTTAGTCGCGGCGTCGAGAATCAGGGCTGGTAGAAAACCCGGAGTTTGCGCACGCTCCTTGAACGATTTCGTTTTGACAATTTCGATCAGGCGTTTCCGAGCGCCTTTGGTCAAGCGAAGTTTCTGTAAAGCGGCTTCTTGCTTCGGACCGAACCTCTGGGCTTTCAAGGCTGCCTCAATCTTGCTGTTGTGAGGCTTCAATGCTTCCAAAGCAGCACCAGCTGCCAAATGGATGGCGCCAGCGAAATTGACAATCTTTACCCGCATGACAGAGGCCGCCTGCGATTGCATATGCATACCCTTTTGGTTCGCAGCCGCGAGAGCCCCGAGATACCGCGACTCTATTTCCGAGAATGCGAGGAGATGCAGCACCGCGTCCTCAATCGTTTGTAAAAGCGTTCGAAGTGGCACTAGATCATCAATCACCTCGATGGTTCCGATTTTAGACTCAGAGACCTTGACCTCCTCGATGTAGGTGGGTTTGGGAGATGGAGGGTCGTCAGCGTACTTGCCGACTACCGCTGCAGCTATCGCCAATGCGGCTGCAACCGCAGCGAGCCATGGGAGGATGGCCGACAATCCGCCAACCACGCTTGCCCCAATCGCGAGATTGAAGGCGGCCTGGCCTTCGGCGAGTTTCTTCTGTGGCACGGTGACGGTCACCGTCCACGTATTTTCGCTCACAGTTGGGTCGTATTGGTTGCCAAACGAATCCGTCGCGCTTATGAAGGAAGTGTAGGTGAAATCCTTGCTAAGCTCAGTGGTCTCGGGGAACCAAATACCGTCAATGATCCATGTCCAGTCTTGATTGATCGAAGGAAGTGTGAGGGTTTGGGGAACCGAGGGTGGGCTCGGGTACACGTTAGCTTCCAGAGTATCGTAGTTCTTTTTCTCTCCGTCTGTGTTGACCTCTATCGGCATGACGGAAATTTGCATTGGGACATACGGGTTGGGATCGGTGATGGAACCTGAAAGTGTGTAGTTTTGCTTCCACTCGGCCCCCACAGGGTTCGTCGGACTCCAAGTCCACCAAAATGGCTGACGGCCGCATGGAACAACTTCGAGGCTAGCTGCTTGCGAAAACACAAGCATCTTCGGTCCATTGGTCTCGATTTCGCAGCGAAGCTGCTTCGTTCCAAATTGATAGAACTCATCACCGATCCCAGTGCCTGGTGGAAAATTGTCAAGCACGTCGATGAGGTACTGAGCGGGATCGATCATGAAGTCCGGCTGGGAAGCAGGGGGAGGAGCGCCCTCAAAGGGCGGCCGCCAGTGGGCGAATGGGAGCCACGCATTCGCATTAGGGTCGGTCGGATCCGGGTTCTGATAGATCAGCACTTCTTTCCCGCTGCTCCGCTCGAAGTAGAGCTTAATCCGATACCCCGTTCCCCAATCGTCCACCGGGAAATAAGTGTAGAGAACGAACTTTGCCGTCAGCGGCTGCCCTGGCACGACCGGGGACGCTATGTCCGTTTCCTGGAAATAGACCGAGATTGGGAAATTAGGGATTGGGAAACCAAGTGGGTTGAGCACTGGGCTGGGCAGTTTTGGAGTGGGCGCAAGAGCCCGCTTATTCTTCCTGGCGGTGGTCATTTCTCCTCCGGAGTGAAAAGGTTCCGGTCGCGTTGCCGTCCCTTCACAGAAATATCTTACAAAACTCCAAGCGCGGGCCATAAACTTTGAAATTATCGACAACTGTCGGAGAAAAACTCCGTTAAGGTACCGACGATGGGTGCTTCACGGGCTCAGCGTCGCTACAAGTCGAGTCCACAGGGAAAGTAGGCGCGTGCCTTCGCCATGATCTTAGCGACTCGCTCCTGCCGAATAGGAGTCTACGTTGAAGCGGCTGTCCGGATGAGTAACGAGAAACCCGCTTATCGTAATTTGAGCAACGTTATCGGTAATAAGCGCGTTGGCCTCTCAAAGCCTGTCAAGCCCCATAGCCACCAACCGACTCATCCTAAGCAGCTTACACGTGGCGGGAACACCCCTCTCAATCGGCTACACTTAAATTAGCCCGGAAAAACAAAGAAGCCCCGGAGGGAGATCCCACCGGGGCTTAACTCTTTTGGATAAAGGACTTTACAAGGAAAGCATCAATGAAATCAAGACTTTACGCGCAGGAAAAATCGAGGTCCGAACCTAAGCCCTTTGTTTCATGGACTTTGCACAAAAAGTAGAGGGAGGGGGTACCTCAGGAGCGCGCCAGGTCCTCCGCCAACCGGACGTACAGATCGACCGCCTCCAGCAGCTCCTTCTTGCTGATCTTCTCGTCCGGCGTGTGTGCCACGTGAATCGACCCCGGCCCCAGCAGGAACGGCTCGCCCCACGCCGTCAGCGAAGGAATGTCCGTCGTGAACTTGGCCACCATCGTCGGCAGGTTGCCCACCTTGCGCATCCGCACAAACGGCAACTCAAGGCTGAACGAAACATCCGCCCTGTTGCCCACCGTCTTGATGATTGCCTGCTTCGTCTCCTCCGCCGGACTGACGAGCCGGATCAGCAGGTGCGCCTCAGCCTTATCAGCAATCACGTTCGGAGCGCGTCCACCCTCGATCAGCCCAATGTTCAAAGTCGAAGGCCCAATCTCCGGCTCGACCGGCAGCGGCAGAGCCTGAACATCATGCAGCGCGTCCAGCAGCTTGTCGATGGCCGACTCCCCCAGCTCCGGATACGCCGAGTGAGCCATCTTCCCCTTGGCCCGCAGTTCCACGCGCAGCGCGCCCTTCGAGGCCAGCGCCAGCCGGTTGTCCGTCGGCTCGCCATTAATCAGAAACTTCGAGACCTTCGGTGAAAGGTTCGCCACCTTCGCCCCGGCCGAATCGCGCTCCTCGCCCACAACAAACAGCAGCCCCACCTTCACGCCGCCGTCGCGCAGCCGGTCCGCCGCCGCAATCTGCGCGGCGATAATGCCCTTCGCATCGCACGTCCCGCGCCCATACAAAAACTCATCGTCCTCACGCGATCCGAAGTAAGGCGGCACCGTGTCCATGTGAGTCGAAAGCACCACGTCCGGCGTCACGCCCGGCAGCGCCGCGTAGACGTTGAACCGCTCGCCGGTCCCGCCTCCGGGCGTCAGGGCAAGCTCAGGCTGCGCCACCGCCATCCGCTCCACAGCGTACTTCTGGCCGGTCAGAAATTCGTGCAGGAAGGCCCCCGCAAGGCCCTCGTGATAGGTCGTGGACTCAATATCGACGAGCTTCCTCGTCAGCTCAATAGGATTGATTGGCATAGATACTTCCAGCATACGACACGCAGCCTGCCGAACAGCAGAACGATAGACTGATACGCGATGACCCACACCGCTCAGATTCAATCCGTCGAAGACCTTCGCGGCCCCGCAGGCCGTCTCGAAGCCCTGCTGAACACAGGCCGAGCGGACGCCCCATACGCCGCGCTGGTCTGCCATCCGCACCCGGCCGGCGGCGGCACCATGCACAACAAGGTCGTCTACCATGCCATGAAGGCGTTCGTCTCCTTCGGCCTGCCTGTGCTGCGGTTCAACTTTCGCGGCACTGGTCTGAGCGAAGGCGCGCACGACGACGGACGAGGCGAGCAGGACGACGTCCGCGCCGCACTCGACTGGCTCGACCGCCGCTTCGCCCTGCCCCTGCTGTTCTGCGGGTTCTCCTTCGGCTCCGCCGTTGGCCTGCGCGCCTGCTGCCCCGACGCCCGCGTCAAGGGCCTCATCGGCCTCGGCGTCCCGGCCCATGCTGAAGGGCGCGATTACAGCTACGAGTTCCTGGCCGAATGCCAAAAGCCCAAGTTGTTCATCAGCGGCGATCACGACCAATACGGCCCGCGATCCACAATGGAGCACATCTTTTCCACAGCCTCTGAGCCGAAACGCCTGACGTGGATCGAAGGCGCCGACCATTTTTTTCAAGGTACGCCCCACTCGCCCGCACCCAAACTGAACCAGATGCAGCAGGAGATTCGATCCTGGCTCGATGCTCTCTTCGGCCTCCCGGCAACGCCATGACGAATCTTTGGCATAGTCCTGACAAAACAGTGCTCAGAAAGTGCCCCGTAAGCCACTCTTCCCCGTCCAATCATGGGACCTCATGGGCGAGAGGAGCGTATGCTATCAACAAATCAACATCCCTATATTCCGGAATGAGTTATGATTTTTTGTAGGCAATACTGAGTAACTGTTACCTAAATCCGCATGATTACTGCTTTCGACTTTGGCAATCAATGTGCAAAGGAGAAAGTTAAAGTTGCTCGGGTTTCATGAATAACGTTTCCCAAACCCGGATACTTGCCGTGGCGCTCGCTCTGGCGACGCTGGCCGCGTGCGTCCTGGCGGCCATCAACTTCAATCGTGAGCAAGGGTATCAGGTGCCGACCGATGGCATCTGGTGGGTCGAGGCGAACGGCGGCCTGGCAGCCCAGCGTGTTCCAGCTGATTCCCCCGGCCATCGCGCCGGCATTCGCACCGGCGACATCCTCGTCAGCATCGACGACCACGCCACCATGCGCCTCGCTCCGCTGGTGCGCGAGATGTTCCGCAGCGGCGTATGGGCACACGCCACCTACTCGATCCTGCGGCCCGCACCCGGTTCAGCCAGCCTGAAAAACGCAGCGCCGCTGACGATTCAGGTCATCCTTGAGCCCAAGGATCGCTCCATCAATCAGGGCCTGCGATTCATTGCGCTGGTCTACCTGTGCATCGGCATCTATGTCCTCTTCCGAAGGTGGACCGCGCCCAAATCGACGCACTTCTACGTCTTCTGCCTGGTCTCGTTCGTTCTCTACGCCTTCAAGTACACAGGAGAACTGGACACCTTCGATTGGGTCATTTACTGGGCCAATATGGCTGCCGAAGCCTTGCAGCCGGCGCTGTTTCTGCACTTCGCCTTCAGCTTCAGCGGCTATTCGCCGGTCGAGCGCAGCCGCCTGCGCCGTCGCATCTTCTGCTCTCTGCTCTACGTTCCGGGGCTGTTCCTGATCTGGCTGCAGTACGCGGCCATCCACTACTGGTCGGCCACAGAGCTGCTGCACCATCGCCTGGACCAGATCGCCGTCGGCTACCTGGCGCTCTACTACGTCATCGCCGCTTTCGTCTTCCGCTTCCGCTACCGCCGGGCCGACACCGCGCTTGAGCGGCAGCAGCTCAAGTGGCTGACGCGCGGCACACTGCTGGCCGTCACCCCGTTCACACTGCTCTACGCCATTCCGTACATGGCCGACTGGACCGTGCCCGGCCTGCAAACCAAGGTCGCCGGACTGTGCCTCGTCTTCCTGCCGCTGACCTTTAGCTGGGCCATCGTGCGCTATCGCCTGATGGACGTGGACCTGATCTTCAAACGCGGCGTCACCTACACGCTGGCGACAGGCGCTCTGGTTGCCTTTTACTTCGGCATCGTCGCGCTGGTCGGCGACGTCGTCCACGCACGGCTGTCCGGTCTCGGCATCTGGGGACTGCTCGCCGCAATCATCATCGCCGGAATTGCCTTCGAGCCGCTCAAACGCGCGATCCAGGCATGGGTGGACCGCGTCTTCGAGCAGAAGCGGCTCGACTACCGCGAGACGCTGGTCGAGTTCGGGCGCGGACTGAACTCGCAGACGGACCTGCGCACGCTGCTCGATGAGATCGTCGAACGCCTGCCGCAGACGCTGCTGGTCACGCGCGTCGCAGTCTTCCTGGCCTCTGAGCCGGACGCGGAAAAGCGCGGCTTCCATCTGGCCGCGTCACACGGCCTCACGAACCTTCAGGCCGCCGATCTGCACGCGCTCGATGTACGCTTCCTGGACTTCGACCGGCCCGGGGCGAACAATCACATCTTCCTCGAAAACCCGCAGCACGTGCTTCGCCTGCCCGAGGCTCAGCAGGCGAGCGCCGGGCGTCTGGACCTGAACTACTACCTGCCCTGCCGCGTCGCCAACCGCGAAGGCGGCGGCACGCGCACGGTCGCGGTCATCGGACTGGGCCGCACGGACGACGGCGACTTCCTCTCCAGCGAAGACATGGAGCTGCTGGAGTCGCTGGCGGGCTACATCGGCATCGCCATTCAGAACGCGCAACTGTACCAACGGCTCGAACAAAAGATCACTGAGTTTGAGAGCCTCAAGGAGTTCCACGAGAACATCGTCGAGTCGATCAACGTCGGCGTCTTCGCGGTCGATCTCGAAGGACGCATCGAGAGCTGGAACACCGAGATGGAGACGATGTACTCCCGCTCGCGCGCGGACGTGCTGCACCAGCCTGTCTCCGCCGTCTTCCCCGCGGAGTTCGTCACGCACTTCAACTCCGTCAGCGAGGAGCAGGGCACCCACACGCTCTACAAGTTCCGCCTCTCCATGCCAAACGGCTCGGTGCGCGTGGCCAACATCGCCATCGCCCCGCTGGTGACGCGCAACTTCGTCGCCGTCGGGCGCATCGTGCTGGTAGACGACATCACCGATCGCATCCAGTTGGAGACACAACTAACGCAGGCTGAAAAGTTGTCGTCCATCGGCCTGCTGGCCGCAGGAGTGGCGCACGAGGTCAACACGCCGCTGGCCGTGATCTCCAGCTACACGCAGATGCTGACCAAGCACATGCGGGACGACGAGCGGCTCGCGCCCGTGCTCGAAAAGATTACGCAACAGACCTTCCGCGCCTCAGAGATCGTTAATGGCCTGTTGAACTTCTCGCGCACCAGCGGTGCCGAGTTCGCCAGTGTTGACCTGAACGAACTGCTGCACGACACGGTGACGCTGCTCGATCACCAGTTCAAGACGGCACAGGTCCGCGTCGAAACCAACCTCGACCCGCAGCTCGCGCACATCCACGGCAATCGCGGCAAGCTGCAACAGGTCATCCTGAACCTTATGCTCAACGCCAAGGACGCCATGTTCGGCATGAGCAATGCCACGCTGCGCATCGCCACCTTCAACGGCCCGGGGCGCGTCTTCGTGCGCATTCAGGACTCCGGCGCGGGCATCGAGCGCGAGCACCTGCACCGCATCTACGACCCGTTTTTCACCACCAAGACCAAACCACAGGAGGGCGAGCATAAGGGCACCGGCCTGGGCCTCGCCGTCAGCTACGGCATTATGCAGGAGCATGCCGGCAAGATTCACGTCGAAAGCGAAGTCGGCTTCGGCACGGCGTTCCAGCTTGAGTTCCCTGCCTCTGCCGGCCGCACACCCGCTACTGAAGCGCCTGCGGTTCGCACACAGGACGCGGAGAGAAAGACAATCCATGCCTGAAGCAACTGAACTCGTCGCCGAGTCGGCCCAGCAGCAGGACACGGCACGCATGGCTGGCAATCCGCGCATCCTCATCATCGACGACGAGGCCGCCATCCGCGAATCGCTGGACACGCTGCTCACGCTCGAAGGGTTCGTCATTAGTACAGCCAGTGATGGCACGGCGGGGATGGACCTGCTCGCTCGCAACCAGTACGACCTGCTGCTGCTCGACCTGGCCTTGCCCGGCGAGAGCGGAATTGACCTGCTGCCGCGCATCAGGGAAATGCAACCCGAGATGCCGGTCATCATGATTACCGCTTACGGCACCGTCGGCAACGTCGTCGATGCCATCCGCGCCGGGGCCGAAAACTTCGTCCAGAAGCCATGGGACAACGAGAAGCTGCTCGCCGACATTCGCGCTGCCGTCGCTCGTCATCGCGCCGAAGAAGAGGTCGTGCAACTGAAGCGCACGCTCAAGCAGCGTTACAACTTTCAAAACATCGTCGGCAAAAGCGAGCCGATGCTGCGCCTCTTCGACCTCATCAGCCAGGTCGCCCCCAGCCGCTCGACCGTGCTGATTCAGGGAGAAAGCGGCACCGGCAAAGAGCTCATCGCCAAGGCTCTGCACGCCAACTCGCCACGCCGCGACCGCCCATTTGTGCCGGTCAACACAGGCGCGGTTCCCGCAGACCTGCTCGAATCGACGCTCTTCGGCCACGTCAAAGGCGCCTTCACCTCGGCCATTGCCTCGAAAAAAGGGCTCTTTGAGGTCGCCAACGGCGGCACGCTCTTCCTCGACGAGATCGGCACCATGAGCATGGACATGCAGGCGAAGATCCTGCGCGTCCTGCAGGACCGCCGCTTCATGCATCTGGGCGGCACCCAGGAGATTCAGGTAGACGTCCGCATCATCGCCGCCACCAACGTCAACCTGCAGGACGCTGTCCGCGAAGGCCGCTTCCGCGAAGACCTTTTCTACCGTCTGAATGTCATCTGCCTGGAACTGCCTTCGCTCCGCCTCCGCCGAGAAGATATTCCACTGCTCGCCCAGCACTTCCTCAAACTCTACGCGCGCGAAAACGGCACGCCGGAGCCGTCTCTCTCGCCGGATGCGATGCGCATCCTCATGGACTACGAGTGGCCCGGCAACGTCCGCGAACTGGAGAATGCGATGGAGCGCGGCGTCGTGCTGGCGACCTCGCAGACGATCACTCCCGACCTGCTCCCTGCTCAGCTCACAGGCAACACCTACTCTGCCAGCATCCTCGACCACGAACCCAACGCTTCACTCTTCGACCTGATGGAAGAGATTGAGCGCCGCATCATCTCCGACCGCCTGGAACGCTGTCACTGGAACCAGACCGAAGCCGCCGAGCACTTCAAAATCCCGCTCTCGACGCTCAACCAGAAGATCAAACGTCTGAACGTCGAGATCAAGAAGCGCAAGGGCGACTAACGTCCTGGCTGAATCACAATCTTCAACGAGTCCGCCTGCGGGTGCGAAGCCAGATCAATCGCTTGTACCGCATCCTCCAAAGAGAACCTGTGCGATATTAACTGCGTCAGGTCGAACCCCGTGCGATAGCCGTCGAAGACCATCCGCGTTACCTCGTCCTGTATCGCCACCGACGCGCTGTACGAACCCATCAGCGTCTTCTCATCCATGCACACGGCCGCTGGATCAAACGGCGCCTCGCCATGCTGCGTCGCTGCGAACAGCATCACGCGGCCGCCGGGGCGCACTGCGTCCATCGCTGTCTTAATCAGCGCATTGCCGCCGACAGCCAGCAGCGCTACGTCCGCTCCGCGGCCCTCGGTCGCGGCCTTCGCTGCGGCGACCACATCGCCCCGCGCATCCAGCGGATGCTCCAATCCAAACTTCGCCGCAACCGCGTGGCGCTCGGCGTACAGATCGCTGGTCAGCACCTTCGCGCCTGTGCGATGCGCGAGTGCAGCCAGCAGAATTCCAATCGGTCCCTGACCGATCACCAGCACGGTCTCATCGGGCTGCAATCCGAGCAGTTGCACCGCCTTGTAGCAGGTGTTGACAGGCTCAAGAAACGCCGCCTGCTCAAACGGAATCGCGTCGGGAATCTTCACCAGTCCGCGCCGCACAATCCAGTCCATGACGCGAATGTACTCCGCAAAGCCGCCGCCTGAGGGCGCGAATCCCGCCGTACAGCCCACCTTCTTATATGTCTCGCACTGTGCGAACGTGTGCTTGCGGCAGTAGTAACACTCGCCGCACGGAATGTGGTGATACGCCATCACGCGATCGCCCACAGAGAAGCCGGCAACGCCCTCGCCAGTCTTCACAATCGTACCGGCCATCTCATGGCCGAAGATGCGCGGCGCGTCGTGCGACCCGGTATGAATCTTCTTCAAGTCCGTGCCGCAAATTCCGCACGTGTCGATCTTCACCAGCACCTCGCCCGCGCCAATCTCCGGCACCGGCACCGTCTCGACTCGCACATCATTCACGCCGCGATACACCGCTGCGCGCATCGTCTTCGGCACGTTGGTCGAGACCGTATTAGACTCTTCCTGTTCCAATGAGCTTTTCGACATTCTTCTCTTTCATAAACTCCTGAATCAAGTCTCGCATGTTCTCTGCCGCGCGCGCACTGTTGCGCCCTAGATGCAGGAGCGCGGGCCAATACTTCGGCCGGCACGCAATATGCGCCAGAAACGGCAGCATCTTCATCTGACCCATCGCATCAATGAACGGATTCATATCGGGCAGTTCCGCACCCATCGCATCCGAAACGCCCTTCACGCACAGCCACGGAACATTCCGGATCTCCGCCAACCGCGCGACCGTCGCCGCTTCCATATCGACGAGCACGGCCCCAGGATAGGTCGCAGCCAGACGCGCCTTCTCCTTCGCATCGACGACCCGTGCTGTCGTCACCAGCCGTGCATTGCGATCACCATTCGACAACGCAAACCGCTCACCGGTCTGAGCGTCGATCACCTGAGCAGGTACATGCACGCTTCCTGCACCTGCGGCCTCATCGAGCGAACCTGCCCAACCCACCGAAAGCGCCAGATCAAGCGGCCCACCTAGCTCAGCCAGCGCAAACGCCCGACGCGCCGCCTCCACACCCATCCCAGCACAAGCGGCAACCCATGTATCTTCACCACGAGTAAGCGTCCACATCCGTGCGCCGCGAACATCTACACCAACACGACGCCACCGCTTGACCAGAGGCTTCAGTTCGCCCGGCAGTGCCGCAATTACACCGATTCTCATGGCGCAGGCGCATACCCATGCGCGACAAACCATTCAATCGCCGCCCGCAGCGCGGGATAAATCGGCAATATCTGAAAGCCCAGTTCGCGCTCGGCCTTCGCTGAAGAGGCAAACATCATCTTCTTGCCCATCCGCACCGCCTCCACCGTGGCGCGCGGCTCCTTGCCACGCAGCTTGCCGGTAAAGATCTCGTCGAAGAAGGCGAACGCCATCGCAACCGCGTGCGGCACCTTCATAGTCGGCGATGGCAAGCCCGTAATCGACGACATGCGATCCAGTATCTGTTTCAGCGTCAGGTTTTCTCCACCCAGAATGTAGCGTTCGCCGGGAGTTCCGTGCTCGAGCGCCGCCACATGCATTCGCGCCACCTCGTCCACGTCCACCAGGTTCAATCCCGTATCGACATAGGCAGGAAATTTGCGATTCAGAAAATCGACGATGATCCTGCCCGTCGGCGTAGGCTTTACGTCGCCCGGGCCAATCGGGGTCGTCGGATTCAGAATCATCACATGCTGCCCTGCGCGCGCGGCCTTGATCGCCTCCTGCTCGGCGAAAAACTTCGACCGCTTGTAGTGCCCGATCATGTCGGCCACCGAAACCGGCGTGTCCTCATTCACAATCGTGCCGTCCGTCTTGAAGCCCATCGTCGCCACGCTGGACGTATAGACGACGCGCTCGACGCCGACCTCGCGTGCCAGCCTCAACAACTCGCGCGTGCCGTCTACATTCGCGGCGTACATCTCCTTCGGGTCGCGCACCCAAAGCCTGTAATCCGCTGCCACATGCACCAGCGCATCGCAAGCCTCAAGCGCGGAGCGCAGCTTTTCCGGCTCGCGCAGATCGCCCACCACCGTCTCGGCGTTCAACCCGGCAAGAGAATCGAGGCGACTTGTCTGCCGCGTGAGCAGGCGAAGCCCAGCACCCTCGGCAGCATACCGCCGAGCCACATGCCCACCGACGAAACCCGTCGCTCCTGTAAGAAATACGCGCACGTTTTGCTCTTCCAGAACCCCTGTGTTCTATGAAGAAGCCGTGGGCCTAATGAGACCCACGGCTTCTTCGTTACCGAAACATCGCTTCAGTCCAGCTTTTCAGGGTCGATACGGATGTTCTTCTCGCCCGCAGCCTTCTTCTCCCAGTACTTCTTCACCCAGGCCTCGAAGGTCTTGCCTGCGGCGGTGTCGCGCCCGGTAAAGGCAAGCGCGGCGATGTCCGCATAGGCAACGCTCACCTTGATCCGCTCATTGGCGGGAATGATGCGGATGAACGAATCGGCGAGCGAAGCGCCCGTGCGCCGGTCGAAGAGGTAGCCCGTAATCTCGGAGCCATCCTTCCGCGTGACCGTGATGTCGCCGCGATAGTCGAACGCCTTTTCGAGCGCCTCGCGCACCTCGGCATCCGAAGCCAGCGCGGGAATCCATCCCTCCAGGTTCTCGCGCTCGCGTCCTGCGATGGTTTCAAGCTCATCGGCGCTCTGGTGTTGTAACTGCTCAATCTTCAGATGTTCCTGCTGCTCTGTCGCCATCGTGCTTAATCTCCTGAGACCGCCTGTAGCTCATCGCTGGCTGCATTTGCATTCGGCTGGATTTGGACCAACGGGCCTGCGTGCTCGGGCCGCCACTCATTCAGCAACTTCTGCGCATCCGCGTCCGGATAGAGCGATGGGAGCATGTACTTCTTCGCCGAAACCAGAAATCCTTTGAGCGAGCCGAAGTTATAGTCGACCGCCGAAGCCTCGTGCCCAGAGTGGACCATACAGTTCGCGCACTGGGGATTTCCACTCTTCGCGCCGTAGTTCTGCCACTCGGTCGTCTCCATCAGTTCCGCGAAGGTGTCGGCGTAGCCGTCCTGCAACAGATAGCAGGGCTTCTGCCAGCCGAAGATCGAAAACGTCGGCATGCCCCAGGGTGTGCACTCGAAGTTCTGCTTGCCCATCAGAAACTCGGAGAACAGCGGGTGCGTGTTGAACTCCCACTCCTTCTTGCGGTTCGACAGAATCGCGCGAAACATCCTGCGCGACTTCGCCTTGCCGAGAAAGTGGTTCTGATCCGGGGCCTTGTCGTAGGTGTAGCCGGGGGAGACCATCATGCTCTCGACACCGGCCGCCATCAATTCATCGAAGTGCGCGCGCACCGAGTTCGGGTCCGCGCCATCGAACAGCGTCGTGTTTGTCGTGACGCGAAAGCCCGCCGCAACCGCCGCGCGAATGCCGCCCATGGCGATCTCGTGTCCGCCCTCGCGGCACACCGAAAAATCGTGGTGCTCCCGCTGCCCGTCCACATGCACCGAGAACGAGAGGTATTTCGACGGCTTGAACAGGTGCAGCTTCTCTTGGAGCAGCAGCGCGTTCGTACACATGTAGACGTACTTCTTCCGCGCCACCAACCCTGCGACAATCTCCGGCATCTGCGGATGCAGCAGCGGCTCGCCGCCCGGAATCGAGACCATCGGCGCGCCGCACTCCTCCACCGCGCGGAAGCACTCCTCCGGCGTCAGCTCCTGCTTCAAAATGTGCGCGGGGTATTGAATCTTGCCGCACCCGGCGCACGCGAGGTTGCAGCGGAACAGCGGCTCCAGCATCAGCACCAGCGGATACCGCTTCCGGCCCTTGATCTTCTGCTTCAATACATACGATGCAACCGTCCAGGCTTGCGAGACTGGCACTGCCATCCGATGTCTCCTTCTAAAATCCGCGCAACAAACTTCGTTGCGGAAGTCTTATGCTGCTACGTCTTCCTTCTCCATCGCACGCTGATAGGTGGTCAGCGCCAGCAACGGGAAGTACTGCTTATACAGGTGGTATCCCAGATAAAAGACGCGCGGGAACCCCGTTCCGGTGTAATAACTTTCTCCATTGCGTCCTGCGGCAAGTTCATCCCAGCTTCCATCCTCGTGCTGCCGCGCGATCAGCCAACGCACGCCCTTGGCCACCGAGTCCGACCGCGTATCGCCAGCGGCCAGCAGCCCGAGTACAGCCCACGCAGTCTGCGAAGGTGTGCTCGGCCCGATACCGCGCTGCGCAGGATCGTCATAAGTGCCGCAGGTTTCGCCCCAGCCGCCGTCGGCATTCTGCACCATGCGAATCCACTCCGCCGCTTGCTGAATGGCGGGCTCGTGATTCCACATGCCCATCGCCTCCAGCCCGCGCAGCACCAGAAACGTGCCATACAAATAATTCACGCCCCAGCGGCCAAACCAGCTCCCGTCCGGCTCTTGTTCCTTCAAGATGAACTGCACAGCCTTCTCGACGCGCGGGTCCTTGCGCGTGTAGCCGTATTGCGCCAGCATCTCCAGCATCCTGCCTGTAATGTCCACCGTCGGCGGGTCGAGCATCGCGTTGTGGTCGGCAAACGGAATGTACTGAAAGATCATCTTTGTGTTGTCTTTGTCGAAGCTGGCCCATCCGCCGTTTTTGCACTGCATGGCCCAGATCCAGTTCATCGCGCGCTGGCAGACCTCAT
Source organism: Edaphobacter sp. (assembly GCF_035763405.1). Taxonomy (NCBI): domain Bacteria; kingdom Pseudomonadati; phylum Acidobacteriota; class Terriglobia; order Terriglobales; family Acidobacteriaceae; genus Edaphobacter; species Edaphobacter sp. Next base: position 10,440 of record NZ_DASUBE010000036.1, on the reverse strand, counting down.
GCTGATACCGTTCGCGCGGGTTATCCACGAAGTTCAGCGCAAGCAGAACTTGCCCTGTATCATCCACATCCGGGTAAAACTCGTTGTTAAACTCGAAGTACCAGCCGCCCGGCTCCACATTCCTGACCTTCTCGGCCCAGTCGCCCTTCGTGCGCACTTCCTTCGACAGAATCCAATCGGCGGCCTTCAGCATGCGCGGGTCGTCACGGTCGATGCCGGCCTCGCCCAGCGCATACATCGCCTGTGCCGTGTCCCACACCGGCGGAAAGCAAGGCTGCATGCGGAACGTCGGCGTGGGATAGTCCGCCGTTCCCTCCGGGCAATCGATTCCCAGCTTCTCAAACTCGTCCATCGCGCGAATCATCTGTGGATCGTCCAGAGAAAAATCCAGACAACGCAGCGCGACAATCGAGTTCAGCATCGCCGGATAGATTGCACCCAGACCATCGGACTTCTCGAACCGCTCCAGCATCCACTTCTTCGCCTTTTTGATGGCAATCGTCCGCAGCGGGCGAATATGCACGCGCTCGAACCAGTGCGTCATCCGATCGCAGAAGAGGAAGAAGTTCCGCCAGCCGATCGGCCGCTTCGTGTCCCACTTCAGATGCAGCTTCGACTTCTTCCGTCCTCCGACGAACAGCTCCTCAATCCCCTGCTCCGCCGGGATCTTCTTGAACGGCTTCTTCGCATAGATGATCGAGAGCGGCACCAGAATCCCGCGCGACCACGAAGATATCTCGTAGATGTTGAAGTAGAACCAATTCGGAAACAGTACGATCTCAGGCGGAATCGCGGGCACGGCATCGTAGTCGTACTGGCCCAGCGCACACAGGTAAATCTTGGTGAATGTATTGCACTCCGTAACGCCGCCGTGGGCCAGCACCCATTCACGCGCCTTAACCATCCGCGGCTCGTCCGGCGACCAGCCCATCAACTTCAGCGCGAAGTAGCACTTCACCCCATAGCTGATGTTCGACGGCCCGCCCGGATACAGGCTCCAGCCGCCGTCGTCATTCTGCTGGCGTACGATCTCGTTGACCGCGCGCTCCATCTTTCCGCGGTCGCCTGTGCCCAGCAGCGTATGCATGAAGATGTAATCCGATTCGAGCATACTGTCGGCTTCCAGTTCGCCGCACCAGTAGCCGTCTTCATGTTGCTGCCCCAGCAGCCACTCCTTGGCCCGCGCAATACCGTCGGACACGTACTCCAGCCCCAGGTCCATGCGCCCAAAGCGGGGCTGTGCCGGGTGGTTTCCGGGCCTCGGATTGCTTGAAGATCTATCCATTGACACCAAACTCTCTCGTCTTCGGTTCTCTGCCTACTGAGCGGCTGGTGGAGCGGACGCAATCGCCTGCACTATCTCCGGCGGCAGGCCGAACCGGACATTCTCCGGCATCACTTCAACCTCATCCACAGAACCATACCCGCGCTCCAGCAGATATTCAACGACATGCTGTACCAGCACCTCCGGAGCCGAAGCCCCGGCCGTAACGGCCACCGTGTCCACGCCATCCAGCCACTCCGGCTGAATCGCATCTGCCGAATCAATCAGATACGAGTTCGTATCCAGGTTCTTCGAGACCTCTACGAGACGGTTCGAGTTGGAGCTGTTCCGCGAGCCGACCACGAGCACCAGGTCCGCGCCGTGCGCCACGTTCTTCACCGCCGTCTGGCGGTTCTCCGTGGCATAGCAGATGTCCTGCGCGTGCGGTCCGACAATGTTCGGGAACTTCCGCTTCAGCGCCTCGATCATGTACCGCGCCTCGTCGAGCGAGAGCGTCGTCTGCGTCAGATAGGCAACCTTGTCCGGGTCAGGCACCACCAGCGCCTCGACCTCAGCCACCGTCGAGACCACCTGCGTCACATCCGGAGCCTCGCCCTGCGTGCCTTCCACCTCTTCGTGGTCGCGGTGCCCCACCAGCACCAGCGAATATCCCTGCTTGGCGAACTTGATCGCCTCGACGTGCACCTTCGTCACCAATGGGCAGGTCGCGTCAATCACCTTCAACCCGCGCTCCTTGGCCCGCTCGCGCACCGCCGGCGAAACCCCATGCGCCGAGTAGATGACCCGCGCTCCGGCCGGGACCTCGTCCAATTCGTTGACGAAGATCGCCCCCTTCTTCGCCAGATCATTCACAACATAGCTGTTATGCACGATCTCCTTGCGGACATAGATCGGCGCGCCAAACGTCTCCAGCGCAATCCGCACCACGTCAATGGCGCGCACAACTCCGGCGCAAAAGCCCCGGGGCTTCAACAGGAGTACACGTTTGGTCTTCGTCTGGTTGCCGTCTTCCGCAACTGCGGCATGGTCAAGGGTGGTCGTAGTCACACCTCAAGTATACCAAGTTCAGGCACAAACCGGGGGCGGAATTGAACCATTCCTGATGCATCCACGCATCTGAAAAACGCGCAAAAACCCCTCATTCTTTACAACTTTCACGTCGCCTCCGCATCACTGCCTCGATGCGTCGCCGCAGCTTCACAACTTCTGCGCGGCGCACGCATCATGGCCGCAGTCACACTGCAACTTGATCGTGCCTTTGGCCGCCTCGCAATAGTTGGAGCAATACTTCTTTCCCGGCTCCGCGATGCAGAGACAACCTTCCATCGCGCATTTTTTCGGTTCTGCCGCCGCAGTGTTCGCCATCGCTGACCTCCGTCAAGCAAAGCTGCCTTCCGTTGACTGATTCGGATGCCGTCCCCGCCCCCGGGGATGTGCGCTTAACGGCTATTTGCCAGCAGATGCTCCGCGTGCTTCAGGCTCGTCTCGGTCAGCTTTTCCCCACTCAACATCCGGGCAATCTCTTCCGTCCGCCCGGCCTGGTCCATCAGCCGGATGCCGGTCTGCGTCCGGCCTTTTTTCTCTGTCTTTTCAATCAGAAAGTGCTGATCGCCGAACGCCGCAATCTGCGGCAGATGCGTAATGCAAAGCACTTGCTGCCCCCGGGACAACATCTTCAATTTCCGCCCCACCGCCTCCGCCGCCCGCCCGCCAATGCCGATGTCGATCTCGTCGAAGACCAGCGTGCGCGGCAACACAGTCTTCTTCTTCCTGCCCGAACCCGCAACCGCCTCCTCCACCGTCACCTTCAAGGCCAGCATCACGCGCGACATCTCACCGCCCGAGGCAATCTCGTAGAGCGGCTTCAACGGCTCACCCGCATTGGTTGCAATCAGACACTCCACCTCGTCCCACCCATGCGCCGCCCAGTTTTGCTGGGCCTTCACCGCAGTTACCCTCACGTTGAACCGCGTATTCATTGCCAGATCATTAATCTGCGCGACGGCCAGCTTTTCCAGCCGCTTCGCCGCCTCGGCCCGCGCCACTGTCAACTTCCGGGCCGCAGCCTCATACGCCGCCGCATCCTTCTGCTCCTTCGCCCGCAACTCTTCGAGCAAAGCGTCACGGTTCTCCACCTCGGCCAGCCGCCGCGCGGACTCCGCGCCAAAGGCCATCACCTCGGCCAGCGTCTGACCATACTTGCGCTTCAGCCGATCCAACGCAGCCAGCCTGTCTTCAATCTCCTCCAGCCGGCCCGGAGCGGCGTTGATGTTCTCCGCAAAATCCCTCACCTCGGCATCCACATCCTCCATCGCTGACTTCGCCGCCGCCAACTGCTGCGCCGGTCCTTCAAACCGCGCATCGAACCGCGCCAGTTCCTCGACATGCTTCAGCGCCGCTCCCAGCGCGCTCTCCGCCGAACTCTCCGACTCGTACAGCAGCTCATGCGCGCTCATCGCCGCCGTGTAGAGTTTCTCTGCATTCGCCAGCACGCGCTTCTCCGCCTCAAGCTGCGCGTCCTCATCCTCCGCCGTCAGCCCGGCCTGTTCGATCTCCCTGCTCTGAAACCGCCACAGGTCGGCCATCCGCAGACGGTCCTGCTCGTCCGAAAGCAACTCCTCCAGCTTCGCTCGCGTGGCCTTCCACGCCGCAAACGCCTCTGCCACAGCCTCCGCAGCAATCCCGCCAAAACGATCCAGCAGCAACCGCTGCTGCGCCTGGTCGAACGAAGTCATCGTCTCGCCCTGCGAATGAACGAGCGCAAGCTCCGGTGCAAGCTGCCGCAGCACGGCCACCGTCGCAGGCTGATTGTTCACAAAGGCGCGCCCCTTGCCGCTAGCCAGAATCTCGCGCCGCAGCAGCACCTCGTCTCCCTCCGCGTCGATCCCGTTCTCTTCCAGGACCGCCGCCGCGCCTGGAGTCATCTCGAAGACGCACCCGACAACGGCCTTGTCTTCACCATGCCGCACCACATCCGCCGAAGCCTTGCCGCCCAGCAGCAGCACCAGCGCATCAATCAGAATCGACTTCCCCGCGCCCGTCTCACCCGTCAACAGGTTCAGCCCGTCGCCAAACGCAGCCGACGCCCGATCGATCACAGCATAGTTTTCCGCCCGCAACTCCAGCAGCATCTTCTCACCCAGCCTCGAACAACGTACCGCGAGAATAGCAAACCTTCGGGCACACAATTCCACACAATCTATCGCTGGGATGTTTAGGGTCTCATCGCAGCACTGTATTCAGATACCGCTCTACGGCCTGTGCCCAAAGCTCTCCGTGCGCCTTCAACCCGGCATCGTTAAAATGAACTCCCTTTCCATTGTTCTGCCTGTACCGAGCAGTCAACGTGTCTGTATCCGGCCCTTCAAGCGCAACACCGCTCTTCCAGAGGCTACGCTGGGCCGCGCGCATGGGCGGACACTTCGGGTCGGATGGCGAATGGTACGTCGCCTCTGCGACAATCCACGGGACGTCCCACCCGGCCCTGCGCCGATAGGAAACAATCACCTCTTCCATCATCCGGCGATACGTATCGGGCGAGATCGAATGCTCCGGAGCCTGGTCCGCATCCGACTCGCCCTGGTGCCACAACACCGCGCGAAATCCATGCGCGCCCAGCTCATCCATCCGCTCCGTCAGACCATGGAACAGCGTCCCGTCGCTCGTCAGCGAACCGTCCGAGCCCCGAACGACATACTTGCGCATCGTCGGCATGACTTCCACATTCTCCCCCGCCGGCAGCCATTGCCGCACACTCGTCGAGCCATGTCCCACCGACGCCACCCCAATCGGCACCCGGTATCTTCGATAGAGAGCATCGCCGAACGCAGGCACAAAGCTCCCTTTGGTGCTGCCATCCTGCACACCGGGCTGCGGATCGTCGGCAATTCTCCACCCAGCGCCGTCGAATGTCGAAACCATCCGCGTCACCGTCTTCTGCCGCACTTCGCCGTAGTTGGTCGAGTTCGATTGCCCCGCAATGACAAACACCTCGCCTACGCCAACATGGTTCACCTCATCTCGCGCCAGCACCCGCGAACCCTCCAGTACCCTCACCTCAACCTTGTAGAAACCGCCTGCGGCCGCGGGCACTTCGCCGCGAAACTCCCCCGTTGCCCGGGTCAACGGAACCGGCGTCCAGCGTCTCCATCGCCGCAGCCAGCGCGCTCCGCACAAAACACGCGCCTCCACCTGGCCCGCACCGGCCTCCACATGTCCTTGCACCAGCACCTGGCCTAACCTGCGCGATTGCCGTTGAAACACTTCATCATCGAGCGGAGAGCTGACGCTCAACGCAGTTCCAACAGTCCCCTTCGCGGTCGCTGACGGTGTCTGCGCCAAGCCAGCAGCCGTTCTAAATAAAACGGCCAGGGCCAACACCGCCAGCGCCGAGACGTACCTTCTTCGCAATCCGTTTATCGGGAACTTCAAAACCGTCATCTTCGTCAAGTCAGGCCCTCCACCACGCTTACCATACAGATACTTCGCAAAAAACTCCCGCCCCGCACCACGGAAGATGCCCCTCAACGTCCAACTCTCGACAAAGATTTACACTTAATCTGGTAAACAAAAATTATGGCTTCTACCCTCGCCTTAGCGTTGTTCCTCCTGCAAGCAGACAGCTCCGCCGCCGCTCCCCCACCCAACGCCAGCAGCAGCGCGCTCGTCGAGATGATCCACAACAGCGGGCCCATCGCCTTCACGGTGCTCATCATCCTGCTGATTGCCAGCATCTTCTCCTGGGCCATCATGCTGTCGAAGTGGCGCTCCTTCAACAAGGCCCAGACGCAGGGCCAACGGTTCGTCCGCGCCTTCCGCAAGTCCTCGCGGCTCAGCGAAATCGCCGCCGTGGCCGAGCAGTTCAAGCCCAGCCCGCTCGTCTCCGTCTTCAACGAGATCCACGACGAATACCAGCGCCAGAACGGCGGACGCGGTCTGCCGCGCAACCCCATCGCGCTCGAGCGCGCCGCACAAACTGCCTCGTCCGAAGCCCTCACCGGCATGGAAACCCACATGACGTGGCTGGCCACCATCGGCAACATCTCGGTCTTCATCGGCCTCTTCGGCACGGTCTGGGGCATCATCGACGCCTTCCACGGCCTCGGCACCGAAGGCGCTGCCACGCTACGCGCCGTCGCACCCGGCATCTCGGAGGCCCTCATCACCACCGCTGCCGGCCTTGTCGTCGCCATCCCCGCCGTCATCGGCTACAACCAGCTCACCGCCCGGCTGCGCGAGTTCGGCGCGCGCATGGACGACTTCGGCCGCGAGTTGCTCAACGCCATCGAGAACGCCGCCCTGCTCGCCCCGCCGCCGCAGCCCCAACCCGAGGAGCCCCGCCGGAGGTCCTTCTAGCAATGGCCTTCTCCGCCAAAGGAAACACGCAGACCACACTGGCCGACATCAACATCACGCCGCTGGTGGATGTCGTCCTCGTCCTTCTGCTGATCTTCATGCTCACCGCGCCCGTGCTTCAGTCCGGCGTCGATGTCGCTATCCCACACACCCGGACCGTCAATCAACTCACCGAAGTCCGCATGGTCGTCACCATCGACAAGGACCAGAACGTCTTCCTGCAGGACAAGCCCGTCAACGTCAACCAGCTTCCCACGCTGCTGCGCAATGCCACCGCCGGCGCCAAGCCTGCCCAGCGCATCATCTATCTCCGCGCCGACGAGCGCGTTCCCTTCGGCGCCTTCGCCTCTGTGATGGATGCGGTCAAGCAGGCCGGCATCACCAACATCAGCATCGTCACCCGCCCCATCCAGCAGTAAGGAGCACGTCATAGCCACTGCTCCCCAATACGCTCCGAACAACGGCGAAAACTTCCGCGGAAACTTCGTCGGCTCGCTCATCCTGCACGGCCTCGTCGCCGCGCTCGTCATTGCCTCGGCCTTCGTCTTCCGCCACAGCAGCAACTGGGGCGAAAACGCATCCGAGGCCGGAGCCATCCAGGCCACCATGGTCAACTCGCTGCCGCTGCCGCCCAAGCAGCCCACCAACGACCAAAACGTCCTCACTTCCGAGACCACAAGCCCCGCACCGATCCAGACCAAAGAGCAAACCCAGCCGCCGCCCAAACCCGACGAGTTAGCCATCCCCGACAAGATCAAGAAGCAGCCCAAGGTTGCCGAAAAGCCCGCACCCGCGCCGCCGAAGCACATCCAGCCAGCGCCGCCGCAACCCACCAAGGCACAGACCGGTGAGACCTCAGGCGTCCGCATCCCCGAGGCATCCACACAGGTACACAACGGCACGGCGAGCATGTCCGTCACCGACCGCACCTTCGGCGCGCGCTTCGCCTACTACATCCGCATCGTCAACACCCGCGTCGCGCAGAACTGGTATACAGGCGAAGCCGATCCACGCACCTCGAACGGCAAATCCGTCACGCTCATCTTCGACATCAACCGCGCGGGCCAGCCCTCGAACGTTCGCGTAGAAATCCCGAGCGGCTCGCCCACGCTCGACCAGTCCGCGCTGCACGCGGTTGAGCGCGTTGACGGCTTCGGCCCGCTCCCCGCCGGCGACCACATCACCGTTGAGTACACCTTCCATCTCCAACAGCAATAGCTCCCAGTTGTCATCCTTCGCCCTTTTGCATTTCCATTCCGCACGCTGAGCGAAGCCGAAGGGGGAAGCAAGCTGCTCTTCGCACTTTCGTCTTCGGGGGGGGAGTATCCGCGCGAATACCGCCCGTACCCTGTGCAAAACGCCCCCTTTGGACGTTTTTTGCGTCTACCATGGAAGTGAGAATGCACAGCCCGGACACCCAATCTCCCATTCGCCGCGCCGCAAGCATCGGAGTCTTCCTTCTCCTCTTCGTCTCCACCGCAGCCCTCCACGCGCAGGGGTGGTTCAAAACCGAGACATCCTCAGGCGCACCCAGTCTCCGCATCGCCGCGGCCAACTTCAAGCAGCTCTCCGCCGACCCGCAGGCCGCCGCGCTCAAGACCACCTTCGACACCACGCTCTTTAGCGATCTCACGAACGCGGGTATCTTCGACATGGTCTCAAAGAGCCTCCAGCCGCAGGTCACGCCCGGCGCGCCTTCGGAGATCAGCCTCCCGCAATGGTCCGCTGCTCCCGCCTCCGCCGCGATGGTCGCCTTCGGGGCCTTCAACATTCAGGGCACCACGCTCGTCGTCAACGGCTACCTCTTCGACGCGAAGAACGCGCAGTACCCGCAGATTCTCGCCAAGCAATACACCATGGCTGTCTCCGACGACGCGCCTCGCCAGATTGCCCACCGCTTCGCCGACGAGATCATCTTCCGGCTCGGCGGCGGCATCCCAGGCATCGCCGAGACGAAGATTTACTACGTCAAGCAGACCGGCGGTAACAAAGAGATCTGGGCCATGGACTATGACGGCGCCAATCAGCACCAGATCACGCATCTCGGCACCATCAGCATCTCGCCGCGCATCTCGCCCGATAACTCCCGCCTGGCCTTCTCCTCGCTGGGCCGCTACGGCTTCCAGATTAAGGTGTATTCGATGTTGCTGGGCCGTATGGTCAACTTCACCTCTGCAGGCGGCACCAATGTCTCGCCTGCGTGGTCGCCCGACGGCAACCAGATCGCCTATTCATCCTCGCGCACCGGCGACCCCGAGATCTGGATCTCTGACGCGAACGGCTCGCTTGCCCGACGCATCACCAGCTTCCGCGGGCCTGATGTCTCGCCCGTCTACAACCCCAAGACCAGCTCGCAGATCGCCTGGATCAGCGGACGCACTGGCCTGCCGCAGCTCTACATCATGGACACGGACGGCTCGGCCGTCACCCGCCTCACCGACGGCGGCTATGTCTCGTCGCCCTCCTGGTCGCCCGACGGCCACTTTCTCGCCTTCGCCTGGAACCGCAAGTACGGCCCCGGCGCTCCCGGCGGGCAGGACATCTACGTCATGGAGATCGCCACCAAGAAATGGATCCAGGTCACGCACGACATGGGTCAGTGCGACTTCCCATCCTGGTCGCCCGATGGCCGTCACATCGTCTTCGCCAACACCGACAACGGACGGCAGTCCCACATGCGCATCTGGACCATGCTCGCCGACGGCACCCAGAAGAAGCCGCTCACCGGACCCAGTACGGACATGCCGAACTGGAGTTGGAAATAGGTTCTTCGTCTTCCCTGCGGGCTAGCTTTCGCAGTCAACATTATTGCTTTACTGAACAGACCCCTTGGTAGGAGATTCCCATGAGTGCATTACCCTCCCGTCTTCGCCGGACATCCGCCCTGGCAGCCAGTCTGGTTGCCGTTCTGGCCATTACCGGCTGTCATCACAAGAAAAGCGGCGTGAACCCGGCCAGCCTTGGCCCCACGGCCGCCACCGCGCCCGCGCCCACCGCCACCATCACAGCAGATCCGCTCGCCATCGATCAGGGCCAGTCCGTCGTCCTCAACTGGCGCACTGAAAACGCCAACTCTGTCACCATCGACGGCATCGGCACAGTCCCCGCCAACGGCACCCAGACCGTCACGCCATCGAGCTCGACCAACTTCCACCTGACCGCAACCGGCGACGGCGGAAGCACCGAAGCGAATGTCCGCGTCACCGTCCGCGTACCAGTTGCGCCCACCGCGCCAGGTCCGAACGAGAGCGACATGGGTTCCGAAGCTGAGTTCCACCAGCACGTAGCCGACATCTTCTTCGACTACGACAGCTACGACCTCCGCCCCGACGCCAAGACCTCCATCGCTCAGGCAGCCGCGTACCTCAATGCGCATCCGGCCATCAAGGTCGTCATCGGCGGCTACTGCGACGATCGCGGCTCAGCCGAGTACAACCTGGCTCTCGGCGAAAACCGCGCCAACTCCGCCCGCACGGCGCTGGTCGATGCAGGCGTCCCGGCCAGCCGCCTGCGCGTCGTCAGCTACGGCAAGGAGAAGCAGTTCTGCACCGAGGAGACCGAGGAATGCTGGCAGCAGAACCGCCGCGCCCAGTTCTCCCTCGACAGATAGGCAATTGTGGCCGCAATACTGTCTGAGTAAGGAGTCTTGAGCTATAAGCTGGTCAGCTGTGAGCTTATAGCTCAAGATTCTTTTGATTGACGGGCCTAAACTCTAACCAGAGGTAATCGCATGACCCGACACCGCGCCCTCCCCTTCGCCGCCTGTACGCTGTTCGCCCTCGCGACGCTCCCCACACCCC
>NZ_DASUBE010000035.1:0-6132 GCF_035763405.1 Edaphobacter sp. | reverse complement strand
GCGGCGCGGCTGATCGAGTCGTCGATGGAGAAGACCATTGCACAGAAGTTTGTGACCTACGACTTCGAGCGCGGGATGCAGGGCGCGACCAAGGCGAAGACGAGCGAGTTTGCTACACGCATGATTGAGAACATGGGGTAGCAATGCTGGGTATTGATAGGAAAAGCAGGTTCGTCCGCTTCGCTGCGGAATGGAAATGCCAAAGGGATTGTGATTCAAAGAAGGAGATGAGATGGCGCGGAAGAAGGTAACGATTGTAGGTTCGGGAAATGTTGGAGCGACGACGGCGCACTGGATTGCGGCGAAGGAGCTTGCGGATGTGGTGCTGTTGGATGTGATTGAAGGCGTGCCGCAGGGCAAGGGGCTGGACTTGCTGGAGGCCATGCCGATTGAGAAACGCGATGTGAGCATCATCGGCACAAATGATTATGCGGACACCGCGAACTCGGATGTGGTGGTGATCACGGCGGGCATCGCACGCAAGCCGGGCATGAGCCGCGATGACCTGCTGAATACGAACTTCAAGATTATGAGCGATGTGGTCTCCAAGGTGGTGGCGCAGTCGCCGAATACAATTCTGGTGATTGTCTCGAACCCGCTGGATGCGATGGCGCAGACGGCGTTCAAGCAGGCCGGGTTGCCGCGCGAGCGCGTGATTGGCATGGCTGGTGTGCTCGATTCGGCGCGGTTCCGTACATTTATTGCCGAGGAACTGAAGGTGTCGGTCGAGAACGTGACGGCGTTTGTGCTGGGCGGCCACGGCGACACGATGGTGCCGCTGTCGCGCTACTCAACGGTTGCAGGCATTCCGATTACGGAGTTGATTCCGGCGGACCGCCTGAAGGAACTGGAGACGCGCACGGCCAATGGCGGCGCGGAGATTGTGAAGCACCTGAAGACGGGATCGGCGTACTACGCGCCTTCGGCTGCGGCTACGGAGATGGTCGAGGCGATCCTGAAGGACAAGAAGAAGATTCTGCCGTGCGCGGCTTATCTACAGGGTGAGTACGGGATCAAGGGCCTGTACGTTGGGGTTCCGTGCAAGCTCGGGGCAAAGGGTCTAGAGCAGATCATCGAGATCAAGCTGACTGCTGATGAGCAGGCTGCGCTGAACAGGAGCGCGGATGCGGTGAAGGAGCTTTGCTCGGTGATTGGGGTCGCGTGATGCAGGTTGCGGAGCGATGTCCGCGTGATGCAAACCGACGGGATAACGAGAGCGGAAGAGGCCTCGCGCGACGGCTGGCATATCTGTATCTGATTGGCGTCTGTGCAGCGTATGCGGGCGTAGTTTTGGCGGTAAAGAACCCGCCCGCATTCGTCGATTTTCCTGATTGGGTCTATCAGGGGTTTTTGCTGCACGGGTGGATGGCAGGACACCACGTTGCGGGATATGCCCTGAAGCGTTACGCGGTTCCGAACAGCACCACAACTGTAGGGCTTGGCTTGCTGGATACCGTGCTGACGTGGCAGTGGGCCGGTAAAGCATGGATTGCAATCTATATCCTGCTTGCCGGCTTTGCGACCTGGATGCTCTCGAAGGCAACGCGAGGAAGCGACTGGAGGCTGATGGTTGCCTTGCCGGGGAGCGTCTTCTTCAACCTGGACTTCTGGTATGGACATATCAGCTTCGAGATGGGCATGTTCCTTACGTTCCTTTTGGTCGCGCTGATGATACGTGAAGCATCCTCGGTCACACTGAGCCTGTTGCTTGTGCTGATCTTCTTTACGCACATGGAAGCATGTGCGTGCGCCCTTCTCTTTCTGGGCATCTGGAGTTGGGAGAAGAAGCAACTTCGCCGGTTGTGGGTTGGTGTTCCAGCCATTCTACTGACCGCGTGGTATGCGGTGGGCAGGTTTTCAAGCGGCAACCCCGATGGCGGCATGGCCGACGTCGGCTACAGGTATGGATCGAAGACGTTCATCATCTATAAAGTCAATACCTACTTCAGAACATTTGGCTATGTGAATGTTTGCGACATGCAGGGGCATTCGGTCAGCGAGCTATTTCTTGGGCGAGCTCTGTTTGTTCTTCTGATCGCCGCTTCATTGTGTGTCGCGGCGCTGATCATCTGGTTGATGCTCAGGTTTCTACTGGAACCTGACGAGCACAACGGTTCGCATCGCTCGATTAAAATCTTTCTGGTGGCATTGCTGGCGCTCTCGCTTTTTCTGCCCCATACGATATTGGGCACGGCGGATCCTGGATCGAGGCTGTTGTTGATGGCAGTTGCGATCGGGTCGTACTTTGTCCGGTGGAACCGTCCGGCAGGGACAATGATTGCCTGTCTCAGCGTCCTGTTCTGCCTGGTGAATCTCTATCAGTTGGCCCGTGTGAGTAGAGGCCCATTGGTGCAGGGACGCCAAAAGGATCTCCCGGCGGCCATATTGAGGTACGGCCACGTGGAACCGGCCATCCGTGTGCATCTTTACAAAGCCATTGAACAGGGCCAGATGGACCAGATCGTTTTTACCTCAGGCCTATTTACGCAGAGCAGATAGAGAAAACGCCGGAGAGCGAATAGCCCTCCAGCGTTTGATGGACAGTGGTCGATCAGGTTACGCCACACGCTCGATGGTGACGGATTCGAGGACGACGTCCTTTTTTGGGCGGTCCTGGGCGGCAGTGGGGACTTTGCTGATCTTTTCGACGATGTCGTAGCCTTCAACGACTTTGCCGAAGATGGTGTGCTTGCCGGTGAGCCAGCTTGTGTCGGTGACGGTGATGAAGAACTGCGAGCCGTTGGTGTTGGGGCCAGCGTTGGCCATGGCGAGTTTGCCGGGCTGCTGGAAGCCGTGTTTGGAGCCACGGGTTTCGTCGGCGAACTTGTAGCCGGGGCCGCCCATGCCGGTGCCTTCGGGGTCGCCGCCCTGGATCATGAAGTTGGGGATGACGCGGTGGAAGACGGTTCCGTCGTAGAGCTTCGCTCCCTTCTTGCTGCGGCTGTTCCAGTCCTTGGTGCCCTCGGCGAGGCCGATGAAGTTGGCGACGGTCTGGGGGGCGTCCTTCTCAAACAACTCGCAGACGATGGTGCCTTCGGTGGTCTTGAAGGTGGCATAGGTGCCGGGCTTGGTTGGCATTGCGGTTTTCTCCTTACGGGTTAGATGTGGATGCGTGGCCCAGCGCGGTTTTTATTGCTGAGGCGCGGAGGGATGGTGCTGTAGGGTCGGCGTGGATGATGCAGCAGTCGGTGAGGCTGCCGTTGCCGGAGGAGTGGGTTCAGGCGGTATAGGTTGGCCGTCACGCACGATGGTGATGCGGTTGATGACGACCGGGGTGAGCGGTTTGTCGCGGTCGTCGCGCTCGACGCGAGCGATTGACGAGACGATGAGCACGGAATGGGCGTCGCACTGGCCGAAGATGGTGTGCTTGCCGTTCAGCTCGGGAACGGGGACTTCGGTAATAAAGAACTGAGAGCCGTTGGTGCCGCCGCCGGTGGGGCCGGGACCTGCGTTCGCCATGGCGAGGCGTCCGGGAACGTTGAAGGTGAGCGAGGGGTCGATCTCGTCCTGGAAGAAGTAGCCGGGGTCGCCCATGCCGTTGCCTGCGGGGTCGCCGCCCTGAATCATGAAGTTGGGGATGACGCGATGGAAGGTGGTGCCGTTGTAGAGCGGCACGCCGTGCATCTTTTTCAGGGTCCTGGGGTCAGTCCAGTCTTTGGTGCCTTCGGCGAGCCCGATGAAGTTGGCGACGGTGATGGGCGCCTGTTTATCATAGAGCTTGCAGGTGAGGCGGCCCATCGTCGTGTCGATGACGGCGGTGGGGCCGGTGGGAACGACAGGCGGCGTCACTTGCGGCGTGGCGCTGGGTGCGTCGGGAAGTGCGTCAGTGCTTTGCGAAGAAGGTGCGCTCTGCGCTGGCGCATAGGCGCTGATGGCCAGGGCAAGGGCGAGATAGTGAAGCTTCATGCGGTGTGGGACTCCATAGAACAGGCTACCGTAGACGCGGAGTTGGAGCAATGCAGGCCGCGTCTACGGTATGGAGTTCTTCAGAGGGGTTACCGGTACGCGATGACGAGGCTGTCGGGGCCGATCGGCGACCCAAGCTCTACCCGGGTGAAGCCAGCATCCTTCGCCATGGTTTCAAGTTCCGCGAAGGTGTAGGCGTCTCCAGAGGGAGTGGTGGCGAGCATCATCATGCTGAAGGCGGCGGCCATGGGTGGGCTGACACGGTCGGGATTGGGGACGAACTCGGCGATTGCGGCGCGGCCGCCGGGCTTGAGCGCGGCGTATACCTTGCGCATGAAGGCTGTGCAGGTGGGCGGGTCGAAGTGGTGCAGGAAGTTGGTGATCAGCGCAAGATCGTATCCGCTGCCGAAGTCGGTCTCGAATGCGCTGCCGGGGAGCAGGTGGTAGCGATCGGCGACTCCCATCGCCTGCGCGTTCTGTGCTGCGACTTCGAGGACGTTTTTCCAATCGGAGGCGTAGATGTGGGCTGAGGGATTCTGCTTTGCTACGGAGATTCCATAGATGCCATGGCCTGCTGCGATGTCGAGGACCTTCTCGACTTCTCCGCCCTTGCGGAGATCGGCGGCCATGAGCTGGGCGGACATGAACATCATGGGCATCATGGCTTTGGCAAACTTGACCCAGTCGGGGTTCTCGGGGTCCAGATTTCCCTGGCCGAGCGCGGTGCCGCCTTTGCGCACGGCTTCGGTGAGCCGGCTGTGTGCGTCGCGGATGCGCGACGTGAGGAGGAAGTCAACGGCGCCGCCGAGGTATGCAGGCGACTGGCGGTTGAGGAACATCGCTGTGTCCGGCGCGAGACCGTAGGCCGTGCCTTGCTTGGTCAGGAAGCCGTGGATGGTCAGGAAATCACACAGGGTCCTTATTCCTCGCTCGGAGGCGCTGCAACGCTTTGCGATGGTTGCAGCGGTGGCGTTGCCTTCGGCGATGGCGGTGAAGACTTCCAGCTCAAGGGCGGTCTTCATGGCTTCGGTCTGCTCGTAGGCGTTAATGGCGGCGAAGAATCGCTCGGGCGTGGGCTGTTGCTGTATCGCTGCTGTACTCATTCGTTCCTCCTGGCAGATAAAAAGAGAGTTCCCAGTCTACGTGGATAACCGCCTTTTGTATCGCAGCTTGCGAGGATATTTACTTGGCGCGGATGGTGATGTCTTCGGTGTGGTCGGCGTCGGCCTGAACTTCGCGGAAGACGCGGAGGATGTTGCCGCCGAGGACCTTGCGGACGTCGTCGGCGGAGTAGCCGCGGGCCATGAGGGCAGCGGTCACTTTGGGGAAATCGGCGGCAGAGTCGATTTCGGCGGGTGGCACAGGGATGCCGTCGAAGTCGGTGCCGATGCCGACGTGGTCGATGCCGGCGACCTTGATGATGTGGTCGAAGTGGTCGATGAGCGAGTTGAAGGGCGCGCGGTCGATCATGGCGGCGTACTTGCGGTCAACCGTGTCATCGACGAAGAAGGGGACCGGCAGGCCCTTGGCCTTGTACGGCGCTTCGGCCTCGGCGTACTCCTTCTGGCGCTCGGGGCGTGAGGCGTTCCAGGCTTCGCGCCAGTGCTCGTCGATGAAGGCGGGGTAGAAGTTGACCATGACAACGCCTCCGTTTTTGGCGACGGCGCGGAGCATGTCGTCGGTCATGTTGCGTGCCGCATGGGTCAGGGCGCGCGAGGAGGAGTGCGAAGCGATGATCGGGGCCTTTGTGGTGGCGATGGTGTCCCAGAAGGTCTTGTCGGAGACGTGCGAGACGTCCACCATCATGCCGAGGCGGTTCATCTCAAGCACGACCTGTTTGCCGAATGGGGTGAGGCCGTTGTGATGGTGGACTTTGGGGTCGTCCTGGTCGCCGGAGGAGTCGGCCCAGTCGTTGGTGTTCGACCAGGTGAGCGTCATGTAGCGGACGCCGAGGCGGTAGTAGTCGCGCAGCAGGCCAAGCGAGTCTTCGATGGAGTGGCCGCCTTCGATACCCATCAGGACGGCGAACTTGCCGTCTTTGTGGGCCTGGATGATGTCGTCGGCGGAGACGCAGAGGCGGAGCTTGTCGGGGTGCTTGCGGACCTGCTCCAAAGTTCCGTCAATCAATTCGAGGGTACGAAAAGCGGCGCGGTCGCCGGGGTACTGGTCGGGATCGACCCAGATGGAGAAGAACTGCGCGTCCAGATTGCCCTTCTTCGCGGAGTC
>NZ_DASUBE010000034.1:0-18959 GCF_035763405.1 Edaphobacter sp. | reverse complement strand
AATCAGATGACTTGCCAATCGTGCAACACCATTTCTATAATCCGCATCATCATCTCAAGATGCTGCAAACACTTCACATCGCATCGCCGAAGGGTTGGGCACGGCGAGACTGCTCTTGATGCATTATCATTCAGGCCAGATTGTGTGTTATACCCCATGTGACCCCGGGCACCACCGTGGCATAGTTTCAAATCAAGACTTTATGAGGAGTGTGGAATGAAGAAGGTAGTCGTTGCGTCTCTCCTGGCGGTCGCTGGCTTTGCATTGTCTGCGCAGCCTGGTGTTGCCCAGACCCAGGTCAATCTTGGCCAAAACGCGCAATCGTCGAGTGGCGGCATTCAAATGTCGCCGGCGGAATACAAAGCCTACAACGATGCGATCACCCAGACCAACCCGCAGGCCAAGGCCGCCGCGCTGGAGTCGTATCTGGAAGCGTATCCGCAGTCGCAGGTCAAAGGTGACACCATTCAGTTGTTGATGCTGACCTACAGTGGATACGACCCGGCCAAGACGCTCTCGACCGCCGACCGGCTTCTACAGGTTGAGCCGGAGAACCTCCGCGCCCTCACCTTCGAGGTCTACTTCCGGATGCAGAACGCGGACAAGGCCGCCGATGCCGCCTCCAAGCAGACCGATCTGGACTCGGCTGCCGCCTATGCGAAGAAGGGCCTTGCCATTACGACCAAGCCGAAGGACATGGCCCAGGCTGACTTCGACAAGCTCAAGGAAGCTTCAACTCCTGTCTTCTATCGCGCCATCGGCAACGCGGCCCTCAATAAGAAGGACATGCCTGCGGCGATCTCCGCATTCAAGTCGGAGCTAGCCAGTGTACCGGTTGCCGACACCGAAAAGCCCGGCCCTATTCTTCAGGACACCTATTCGCTTGCGCAGGCATACTATGATTCCACTCCGCCTGACTACATCAACTGCACCTGGTACGGTACTCGCGCCGCCAACTTTGCGCCGGAGCCCTACAAGTCGCAGATGCTCCCGCTGGCGAAGTATTGTTACAAGAAGTATCACGGCGCCGACGACGGTTATGATGCCGTCACCTCGGCTGTAGCTACCAACCTCAATCCTCCGGCAGGCTTCACCATCAAGCCCGCGCCCTCGCCCGCCGACATCGTGGCGAACGTCATCGCCACCACGCCTGATCTCAGCACGCTGGCCGTCAGCGACAAGGAGTTCATCCTCCAGAACGGCAAGCCGGATGATGCCGCGAAGGTATGGGACACCATCAAGGGCAAGTCGGTTGAGTTGCCCAACGTGACCGTCGTCACCGCGACCGACTCGGTTATTACCGCCTCAGTCTCCGATGACGCTGTGCAGTCCAAGACTGCTGACTTCACCTTCAACATGACTACGCCGCTCAAGACGGTTCCCGTCGTTGGTGCGCAGATTACCCTGTCGGGCACCTACTCCTCCTATACCGTGGGCGGAGTGACCAAGGGCACGGCGGACACCGCCACGGCTGCTGCTGCTCCTGCTGCCGGTGCTGCTGCACCCGCCGCAGCTACTCCGGCAACTCCGGCCCCTGCGGCTGCTCCGGCTGCTGCTGCCGCTGCTCCGGGACCGGTGATGTTCATCATGAGCGACGGCGCGGTTGTCGAGCCCAAGCCCGCCAAGCCGGCCCGCAAGCCCTCGGCGGCGCACCATCCCGCACGCAGACGGGGCTAACGGATACGCACTTCGTGTGCAACAACGAGAAGGCAGCCGCACAGGCTGCCTTCTCTTATTTTGGGATCTGGCTCATTTATTTTCCCGCAACGCAGCCGGGGAAGCTGCCCTGCATCGCATCCGTGTCATCCGCGTGCATCCGTGGTGAGCCACAGCAACGCATTGGCAAGAAACCTCTGCTGCGTGACCGGGTGAAACTCGGGAATGCGATGGTATAGCACCTTTCCCTGGCCGAGTCGGCAGCCAAACGTCCCTGCACCCACATTCCGGTCGTGGTCACGGCTGTACGCTGCGATGATTTCAATGTTGCCATCGACCAGCAGCCCGTTCGATTCGCGCCCCTTGGCCTGATAGAAGATGCCCATCGTCTGGTTTACGGGCAGTCCCGCGTACACCGGATGCTCGCGCACAAAGTACCAGTTGCCCATCCAGGGCGCGCGGAAGTCGCCCACAGCGCCGCGGTATTGGAAAGAGCCGGAATCGGCAAGCTGCCGCGCGACGCCTTCGGAGAGCGTGTCGGCCTGCGGCATCGCCAGCAGGGGCGTTCCGGCTTTGACGGCTTCCACAACGGCCGGGTCGAGCTGCCCGAGTTGTTTGGTCGTCTCAACCGGGCCGACGACGCTGGCAGGCTGCGCCTCAAGCCCGGTTGTGTCACCTGCCTGCTGGTGCGCCGAACTGGTCGCAGTCAGTCCTGAGGAGACAATCGCGTCGTACTTACTGCCAGATGCAAAGTCCTCAACGCGAATCCCCATTTTTGCGCCAAGCTCGATAAGCTGCCTGCGGGCCTCGCTCGTCACACCCGACAAGGCGATTGTTCGCAGACGACCTTGATGGTGCTTGGGCACGCCCGTCACCCAAATCTCCTTTGTCTGCGCGGCCAGCGGCGCGGACGAGAGCGCGAAGCGGAACCGGTACAGTCCGTCCTCGGTCAGGGGAGGCGTACGGAAGCCTTCCTTGAGCAGATAGCTGAACTGGTCGGGCGACTGGGCGGGTGCGGAGAAGCTGGCGAGCTTGAGCAGCTTGCCCGAAGGTGCCACCACGCTGAAGGCGAGCGTGCCTGTCGCAGGCTTGCCCGTGTCGTTGAGCAGGTACAGGTCAAAGACCGCAGCCTCGCCGCGCGCCACGCACGCACTTCGCTGCTTGGCCACCGGATGCACGGGCTGGAGCGTCTGGCTGATCGGCGCGGGGTCCGACTTGAAGTTGCGCAGGTTATCGACGATGCCTGAGTGGTTCTCAATCGCGGTCGATTCCCACCCTGAGATGACGGCGAAGTCCAGCTCGTCGGAGATGCGTGCGTTCTCCAGATAGTTCTGCCACGTGTCGTAACACTTCGAACCGAGCGAGAGCCACAGCGACTCGGTCGCCGGGAACGCCTTGCGAAATCCCCAACGGTCGAGGAACTTGTCGTAACCGGCGATGATCTCTTTGTGGTCTACAAGGTCGTAGCTCGTGCCCCCGTATTTTTTGTATGTTTCCGTGATCTGGTGGACCATCAGCGAGTGGTTGTCCGGCGTCGCGCATCCTTCCATCTCGCCGAACTCGGTGATGACGTCCTTGTATGGAGCCTGATACGTAAACTCCGTCGGCGATTTGTAAAAGCTGTCGTACCACTGGTCGCCCGCGCCCTGGTGCTGATTCCACCAGTCTCCCCAGGGCTCTTCGTCCGAGCGATGCAGCTTGTCGTTCCAAGGCTCGTACCACGCCTGCGCGGCCTTGCGCGGAGGCGCGACAAAGCCATCGTTCAATACAATCGAGCGGCTCGGGTCTTCGGCGCGCATCGCGGCCAGCACGGCCAGTGTGTCGGGATTCTTCAGGTCGGCGCCAATCTCATTTTGCAGCGTGTACTGGATCAGCGACGGATGCGAGCGAAATGCTTTGACCATCTCCACGCACTTCACGAACATGAACCGCTGCGCGAACTTGTCGGCCTCGTTGGGGGGCTTTTCCATGACGATGCTGGCGGCATTTGCCGCGACTCCGCTGGGCAGCTTGCCGATGGCCATCTTGCCCGCTCCCGGCTCCATATAGCGCAACAACCCCAGTCGGTCGTGGACGCGGAAGACCTCCTCCTTGCCGACGTTGCGATGGAAGTTCAGGCAGTTCAGGTTCAGCTTCTTCGCCTGCGTCACTTCTTTCTCTGCCAGCTCAGGCGTGGGGAAGAGCCCATTCAGCCCCCAGTATCCCCACGAGATTGCGCTGTAGAGCTTCATCCGCCGTCCGTTCAACCGGAACATCGCATCCTTACCGAGTCCAGTCGGGCCGAAGGAGCGGAAGCCGAAGGGGATGGTGCGAGTCTCTACAGTTTCACTGGTTCGTTTTATCTGGATGCGCAGGTGATAGAGCTTCGGATCCTCAATATCCCATCGTTCAACATTGCTAAATGTAAGCGTCTGTCGAATCAAGCTCGGATAAGAGACGAGTGCTTCGCGCTGCGATTTTGTTGGCGGAATAGAACCCCAGACGCGGAAAGAATCGGATGCGGCTCCAGCCCACTCAGTGTTCTTCGTTTCAAGAACTTTTCCGGATGTGGGATCGATCAACTCAAAAGTCACCACGTGGGGAGGCAATTCCGCAACCCGCCTTTGAACTGTCTCGACCGTATTCACGCAGACTGCGATCTTTCCCGGGTCAGGTGTGTTGAGCACCCATGCATCTTTAATGCGCACGCTATCGTGCGCCGAGATCGTCATACCCCGATCCAGCCCGCCGAAGCCGTGCGAGCGATAGAGCTTCACCGCCCCCCACTGCGCATTCAGGCCATCGACCCAATCGTAGCGGCCGCAGGGGTTCGTGATGCGGATGGCGATGAGGTTGAAGCCACCGGGGTCGGCTGCGTGGGTGATGTCGCATTCAAAGGGAAGCTCCTCCATGAGGGAGTAGCCGACCAACTTGCGGTTCACAAAAACCTCGGCCCTGAGGCGCGCGCCGCGCACGTGCAGGAAGATGCGCTTGCCCTGCATTGAGGCCGGAATGTCGATCTGGCGGTGCCACCACGAGACGCCCAGGTACGCCCCGTTCTGCGGGATGGGATCGTCGGCGGCGTAGCGGTATTCCTCAGGCGTGTACGAGCGATGGCCGAAGGCTCCCCAGTAGTGCTGCTCGACGGTCGAGGGCAGAATGACCTCTTTGCTCGCCGCGACGCTCAACGACGCCCATCCGCCGGTCGGCAGGTTGACCGGCAGCGGCTTGCCCTTGCCCCTGACGACTCCATCGGCATCCTGAGCAATGTCTTCGGGAAGGAAGATTTCGTCGTTCTTCCACTCGGCCTCGCGGTCAATCCAAAGGTGCCAGCCCTCATCCGGGATGAGGGTGCCGTTTTCCGGATAAGGCTGAGCCGTCTGGGCTTGCGCTGGTTTGAGCTTGCTGGCGACAGCAACTGCGGCCGTCGCCTGAAGGAAGGTCCTGCGGGAGAGTTTGCCTGATTTCATGGTTGCAGGCGATTGTACAGAATTGGTTCAACCACTTGCTACCCAGGCGTCCAACTAGTTGTCGGTGTCGGAGATGGCGTCCAGATAGGCCACATCCAGCGCGGTGCCCTGCACCGTGATGAACTGGTTGTTGATCTCCGAGCCGTCAGCAGTATTGAAAGCGTGAACCTGGCCGCCGTAGGCCGTGTAGACCTTGTGGAAGCCCTGCACCCAGCAGAGGCCGGTGAGGTCACCGTAGTAGTAAAGGTTCTGGTTCGTGTTCGGATAGGGAACCGTGGCCGTGCCGCCCGGCGTGACGTTGGGAAGAATCTGCGCGGTTTTGGCTCCGCGGTCAAAGCGCGTGAGGCAGTTGTAGTTCTCGTTCAGCTTCGCGCGCTCGCCGGTGGCGCAGTACTGCGAGCCGATCCAGAGCGTGTTGTCGTCGGCGAAGAGCAGTTTGGTGTGGGTGCCGTCGGAGATGCCGTATTTGCCCGTAACGGCGCTGCCGGGGCTATTGATGGCATTGGCCAGATTGATGGTCGTCAGGAAGCCGGTGAAGAGGCCATCCGGCTGCTTCTGTTGTCCGGCGACGTATAGCGTTGCTCCGTCAGAGAGTCCGACGGTTGCACCGCCCGGCACCGGGACATTCGAGATGACCGGTGACGGGCCGGGCGTGGGTGTCGTGGGGATGGTGTTCACATCAAGTCCGCCGACCTGCATGAAGCTGACGCTGGCCGCGCCGCCGCCGCACTCCGGACCGCAGTTCAAAATGTAGGCGGTGTTGCCGTCGAGCGAGAAGTAGGCAGCGATGGGCCGGTCGAAATTTCCGGGTACAGCAACGGCGCAGTAGACCGGAAGGTTGAGCGGCTGGCAGTCGGCTGCGCCTGTGGCCTGAATGGCGAGCGCGGCGGTCTGGTACTGGTTATCGTTCAGCTTGAAGAGCCGGTAGAGCGTGTTGGAGTTCTTGACCATGGCCAACACGACGGTGTCGCCGGTGTTGACGAACACCTTGTAGACATTTGGAATAACAAGGCCGTAGGTATGGCTGTTCGTCTCGTCGATGATGCCAAGCTGGCCGGGAGTCAACTGCGCGGCGTAGAGATGCGCGCCGGAGGGCGAGACAGCGATGGACGACGAGGGGCCGGAGAACGAGCCGGCGGAGGCCGAGGCGGTCTCTTTGCTGTAATCGACGACCGAGATGTCACCTTTCAGGCTGGAGTAGACGTAGCCGTGGACCTCGGCGGGATAGTTGATGATCAGGTTCGGATAACCGCCGACGCCGCCCGAGATCTGGAACGACGGAATGGTGTCCTCGACGTTGCTGCGGATGTCGCGCTTGCCGTCGAGAATGGCCAGGCTGCCAATGCTGCCAGCCTCCGTGATGGAGACCATGACGCGCTGGGCCAGTTTGCTGGGCGGAACGGGCCGGTTGGCGAAGGTGTACTGGGGAAACTTGTAGTAGTAATACTGCGCGCTGTGGCAGGAGCTGAGACCAACAGCAGCAACAGCGATCAGGAGGCCAGAGAAGATCTGGGCGCGGAGAGACTGGGAAAAGAGACTTCGGTTCTTCAAAGGCAAGGGACTCCAACCTGAGCGCAGGGGCTTCAATTCAAAGGGCCACGGCTATGGTGTGAGTATAACAAAGCACGCGCCTCGGAGACCGGTGTAAGGGGAGGGTTTGGAGCGGGTTGGCGTCGTAGCTTAGGATGAGGAGAACCCCACAGAAATGGCCGAAATGCACCCAGGCCAAAGACGGGCGGAGACGATGATGGCGGATGTGTTGAATAAGGTGGGCTCAAACGGAGTAGCGCGATTGTTTTCTGGTGGCACCATCCTGTGCGATGGCGCAATGGGAACGATGCTCTACGCTCGCGGCGTGTTTATCAACCGCTGCTACGACGAGCTGAATCTGTCGCAGCCGGAGACGGTACGCGCCATTCACGCCGAATACCTCCAGGCCGGCGCCGAGGTCATCGAGACAAACACCTTCGGCGCGAATGCCTTCCGGCTGGAGCACCACGGCCTGCAGGACAAGGTGCACGCCATCAACGTCGCCGGGGTCCGGCTGGCGCGCGAGTGCGTGACTCAGATTCGTGAAAAGCAGGCGGCAGAAGCATTTGTTGCCGGATCGATTGGTCCGCTAGGCATTCGCCTGGAGCCGCTGGGCAAAATCGGTATCGAAGAGGCGCGGGAGGCGTTTGCCGAACAGATTCGCGCGCTGGTCGAAGGCGGCTCGGGCGTAGGCGCGGACCTGCTCATCATCGAGACCATGACTTCGCTGGTAGAGGCGGAGCAGGCAGTACTGGCCGCTCAAAGCGAAGCTCCCGGCGTACCCGTGATTGTGATGATGACCGTCGATGAGGAAGGGAACTGCCTCGACGGCGCATCCGCGGAAGTGGCTGCGGCGAAACTGACGGACCTGGGCGTTGACGCCGTGGGCTGCAACTGTAGCGCAGGACCGGCGACGGTGCTCAGCGTCATCGAGCGGATGCGCCCAGTGACGACGCTGCCGCTGGCTGCGATGCCGAACGCGGGTATTCCGCGCGCGGTCGAAGGCCGGACGATCTATATGACCTCGCCCGAGTATATGGCCAGCTTTACTCGCAAGCTGGTGAAGGCAGGCGCAAGCATCGTGGGCGGGTGCTGCGGCACCATGCCCAGCTACACGCGCGCGATGAAGAGTTCGCTGCGTGCCATGGACGCTATGGAAACGGGCGCGCGTGTGGTCGAGCAGGCGGGTTCCGGCACGGGCGTGCCGAAGAAGATTGAGAGCAAGGTCGAGCCCGCGCCGATGGCCGAGCGGTCGAAGATTGGCGCGATGGTCGCGGCGGGTGAGTTTGTCTCGATGGTCGAGATCGTTCCGCCGAAGGGCATCGACTGCTCGAAGGAGCTGGACGGTGCGGCGCACCTGCACAAGCTGGGCGTAGACGCGATCAACGTGCCGGACTCGCCACGCGCCAGCGCGAGAATGAGCGCGCAGAGCCTGTGCGTGCAGATTCAGCAGCACGTCGGCATCGAGACGATCCTCCACTACACCTGCCGCGACCGCAATGTGCTGAGCATTCAGAGCGATCTGCTGGGCGCTTCGTCGATTGGCCTGAAGAACATTCTGTGCCTCACCGGAGACCCGCCCAAACTCGGAAACTATCCCGACGCGACGGCGGTCTTTGACGTGGACGCCATCGGCCTGGTGAACATCGTGCGCAACCTGAACCACGGGCTCGACATTGGCAAGAACTCGATTGGAGCTTCCACCGGATTCACCGTTGCCGTGGCCGCAAACCCCGGCGTGCCCGACATCGATCAGGAGGTCCGCCGCTTCGCGTACAAGGTGGAGGCGGGAGCCGAGTACGCCATCACGCAGCCTGTCTTCGACCTCAAGCTGTTGGAGGAATTCCTGAAGCGCATCGAAGGTTTCCGCATTCCGGTCATTGCGGGTATCTGGCCGCTGACCAGCCTGCGCAACGCAGAGTTCATGAAGAACGACCTGCGCGTCAGTATGCCGGAGGAGATTATGACGCGCATGGCCCGCGCTGCTTCGCCGGACGCCGCGAAGGCCGAGGGCGTCAAGATTGCCCAGGAGATGCTGGCTGAGGTGCGGTCCGTGGTGCAGGGCGTGCAGGTCAGCGCCCCATTCGGCAAATACTCAGCCGCTGCCGAAGTGCTCGGGCTGGCGGAAGTTGGGGTGGCGTAATGGCTGACTTTGAGAAGCACCTGAAGGCGCTCGAACAGGTGGTCGAACGAATGGAGCGCGGCGATCTCGCGCTCGATGAGTCGGTGCGCCTGTTCGAGGAGGGCGTGAAGCTCTCCGACGCCTGCAAGAAAGAGCTGGAGGCCGCCGAGGAAAAAATTCAGGTGCTGGTCGAGCGCGGCAAGAACATGGTGGCTACCGACCTGGACGTGACGGACGACAAGGAATAGCGTTCGGCTCTGCGGTGAGAGCGTACTGAAAAAGTCCCGCGATTCTTTCGGGATGAGCGTTGGGCTTCAGCCCGCACGAAAAACACCAGAAAATACAAAGGGCTTTGGCCCCGGCCTTCCTGGAAACGCCCCCGGCTGCACCTTTTCTGGCAGCCTTTACATACCGTGTTACGACGCCTTCGCCTCAACAAGCTCAAAGAGCTGGCGCGAACCCGAGTAGATCCATGCGATCCTTCGTCCCTCAAATGCCACCGCAGGCACGGGCTTCGACACAATCATGCAGCCATTCTTGACGGCATGGTCGAGCGCGGCATCGATGTCGGCTGTCTCGAAACAGAGGTGGTACGCGCCGCCTCCGTTTTTTGCGAGCATCGAGCGGACCGGCGAGTCGTCCGTCAGCGGAGCAATCAGCTCGATCTCAACGCTGTCGGTTGGGGCGGTGGTCAGGAAGTTGACGCTCACCTTCTGGATCGGATCGTCGAAGGGGCCGGAGACGACGCGGTAGCCGAACAGCGACGTCAGCGCCTCGGTGGTTGGGCCAAGCGCGGGAACGGCCACGCCGACGTGGAGCAGCCGGAAGCCCAGCTCTTGCGGAGTGCGCGACATTACAGCGCCGCTCCCTTTTTCTCCAGCTCCTGCTGAATCAGCGCAACGCTGGTCAGCTCCGGCACGCGCTGCGGGTCGAACTGCACGCCGTACTCGCCTTCGAGCGCGAGGATGGCCTGCAGGTGACGAAACGAGTCCCAGTTCTCAACCTTGTCGATGCTGAGGTCAGCCGTGACCTGCTCGGGCGAGATCTCGAGAATGTCGGCGAGGAGGTCACGAAGAGAGGACGGGACTGGCTGTAAGCTCATGCGATTCATTTCCTTTGAGAGTAATCCACGCCGGGCTGGCAAGCACGGCATGGGTCAGATCGAATTCGTAGACGATGGCGCCGGTCTCTGCTGCACGCGACGTCTCCGCGAAGCCGTGGTCAGAATAGAAGCTGGCAGAGGGAGCGTTCTTCTTCGTCGAGATAAACTCGCCGACGATCTTTTTCGCGCCTGCACGCCGCGCGTTATCGGCAATAAAGGCCAGCAGCGCGGTCTCGATGCCGCGGCCGATGACGCGGCAGGAGAGCAGAAACGAATCGACGTGGCACACATCGCCCTCGTTGCGTGCAAGCGCAAGCCCGACGACGCCCGCATCTCCGAAGCGATCGTGAACGCGAACGACCCACGCCTGCCCATGTGCGGCAAACTCTTCCACCTCGGCAGCAGAGCGGCGGCGCGTCGTCACGTTGAACTGATTGGTCTTGGCCAGAAGCTGCACCGCCCGCGCAAGCGGCGCTTCTAATGCGCTCTGGAATGTGCAGACGATGCCGAGCGAGGCGAGGAACTCATCGCGGCTGGTGGCTGAACCTTCAAGCTCTGCCCGCTGCGCCTGCGCCTTGTATTCGTTCACGCGGTTCAGGTCGTCGTCGGTAACGGAGGCCGCATCGAAGAAGGATTGCTGCGAGAGCATCTCGACGAGCTTCCACGGTTCATCGACCGGAGCCTGAACCACGGCAACCTCCGGCAGATGCCTGCGCACGACCTCGCATTCGACGGGGTTGTCATCGACGAAGACGAAGGAGTCGAGCCCGAGCGAGAGGCTCTGGGCCAACTCGCGGATGGCCTGCGCCTTGTCGTCCCAACTGATCTTCAGCGCGACGAAGTGGTCGAGCGTAAGGGCAAGATCAGAGGCGCGTATCTGAAACGCCTCGCGCACATCCGCCTCATTGTTCTTCGAGACGACGGTCAGCAGAATGCCGCGCGAGGAGAGCTGCCTGAGATACTTCTGATACTCAAGATAGCTGTTGCCGGGAAAGGCCGTGCCCGTTGCGATGCCCTGAGGCCCGTCTTCGCCGAGGATCCCTCCCCAGAGCGTGTTATCGAGATCCGTGCAGAGCACCTTACGCGGCGCGCGATAGAGCGCGGAGAGCGAACGGACCAGCCCCTCGGCATAGATGCCGAACGCCTCCGACGAAACCGCAAGCCGGGACGCAAGAAACATGCGCGTGTCCCGCCAGCGCGCGCGTCCATGGCGAGCAGCCAGGTGATCCACATCAAAAAAGACGCACGCCGGGATGCTGCGGCACAACGCGGCCAGCCGCTCATTCAGGCTGCGGACCGCATTCGGCAGGCTGGCCGCAAGATTGGCATCGCCAACGTCGCCGAGCGAGGTCAGGTCAGGCACGACGCAACCCTGAAAGACCATACGCGCGGAGCTGGCTGCGCGAAAACTGCGCAAAAGCTGCTCGACCCGCGAGATGCACTGCGCGATCTCCTGCTCGACGCCCACGCCTTTGCCGTCGGCGCACAGGTCCGGCAGCTTCCCGGCGATCTCTTCGAGGTCGAGGATGATGAAGACCGCATCGGGCTTGAACTGCGCAAGCGCGCTCTGCGGATTCATCAGCTCATCCACGTATGAGCCGTAGCCGCCCACCTGAACATCGAGAACGTAGTTCGAAAGCGTCGCCGCGACCGCCAGCGAGGGCAGGATGGGCTCGACGGTGACGGAGCGAACGATGTACGTTCGCAGCCGTTTCGCGCCGAGATGCTGCTCTATCTCCCCCGCCAGCGAAGTCAAGGCAGATGCGCAGAACATCACGTCGGCGGGTTTTGTGGAGACGGCGAGAAGGTCGCGTCCCAGTCGCACCGCTCGGGCGGCGTCGCGCTGCGCAACGGCCTCTTTGAGCGAGCTGCGTATCTCCTGACGTTGCGCGTCACTGAGCATCTGTCTTCTCCGCTGCGACCGTCGCAGGCGCTTGTGGTGCCTTCGGCGGCCGCATGATGATTCTTCCCGGAACGCCCATCATCGTGGCCCCTTCTGGAACGTTGGTGATGACGAGCGTATTGGCTGCGATCTTCGCCCCGCTGCCTACCCTGATTTTACCGACGAGTGTTGCGCCGGTGCCGACGTATACGTCGTCGCCGAGAACCGGAATACCCTGCCGCCCCATGGCCGAGGCCCCGATCGTGACGCGGTGCGCAATGTCACAGTCCCGGCCCAGAACGGCGGCCGGGTTGATGTGAACGCCGCCGATGTGGGCGATATACAGCCCGGGACCGATGGTAGCCAGCGCGTCAATGTGCATCTCCATGACCACTTCGCAGAACAGGTTGGCGAAGAAGAAGACGATCTTCAGCGGAAGAGCGACGAGCGCCGTGGGTTTGTCCACATAGAGCCAGTTGCCGAGACGATGCGTGGCAATCGCCCACACGGCGGGGTTCAGCCAGAGCTGCCTTCCGTGGTATCCCTTCGATTTGTAGCGGGCAATATCTTCTGAAAACTTCGACATGGAGATGGAGGCGTCTCGATGGGGTTCCGTTTTTCCATCATCTTATCAGCCCGTGTTTGCAGCTCATTTACCACATTAGGGCCATGCAGCAATGCAGGATGGAGAATGTTTAGCGGTCACGCGAGGTGACGAAGCCTGGCACCCAGAGCAGGGCGCGCCTGGCCTCGGTCTCGGGCAGCTCAGCAACGCTCTGGCGGGCCACTTCGGCGTAGGCGCAGGCTGTGTCCATGGCGTAGTCGATGGAGCCATGCCGCCGGAGAATCTCTAAAATCTGCTGATGTGAGACGTGCGCAAAGCTGCGGTCGGCCAGCACGGTACGGATGGCCTCGCGGTCGGCTCCGGTGCCGCGCTCGAGCGCGTGGATGACCGCGAGCGTGGCCTTGCCCTCGCGCAGGTCGCTCGCCACGGGCTTGCCCAGCACCTCTTCGGTGGCGGTCAGGTCGAGTACGTCATCGACAATCTGAAAAGCGAGGCCCAGGTTGCGGCCGTATTCGCCAAGCTGCGCCTCAACGCCTTCAGTCGCGTGGGTGATGGCTGCGCCAAGCTGCATCGAAACCTTGAAGAGGCAGGCTGTCTTGCGGTAGATGAGGTCGAAGTACTCTTCTTCGTTGATCAGGTGCCCGAGCTTCTCAATCTGCAGCAACTCGCCTTCGACCATCTGCTGGGTCAGCGAGATGAGCAGGTCGAGCACGTGGAAGTTGCGCTCCTCCAGCGCGGTCGAAAACGCCTGCATATACAGCCAGTCGCCGGCAAGGACGCACTTCGAATTGCCCCAGGTGGTGTTCGAGGAGGGCCGCCCGCGCCGAGTGTCCGCCTCGTCGATGATGTCGTCGTGGACGAGCGTGGCCGTGTGGAGCATCTCGACCACCGCGCCCAGCCGGATGCGGCTGTGGCTGGTCGAGCCGAGCGCCTTGGCTGAGAGCAGCAGCAGCAGCGGCCGAATGCGCTTGCCGCCGCCTGAGATTAGATACTGCGCAATGTCGGTAATGACTGCGACATCGGAGGTGGACTGCTGCGCAAACTCGCGCTCGATGGCGGCGAGGTCGTCGCGGAGCAGGTCAAAGACCTCGGCCGCGGTCGCAATGGAGAGCGTGCTCACTCTATCTCTGAATGTAACAGGTTGGAGGTTGCGGCAGAAGGTAAGGAGTATATTGTAAAAGTAAGGAGCAGCCGATGCCGTTGGATACCAAGATCACGAGCAAGGGGCAGATTACGTTGCCGGTAAAAATCCGAAGAGAGCTGGGGCTTGGGGCGGGCGATCATCTGCGGGTAGAGCGCGATGGTGATAGCGTGCGGTTGCTTCCAACGAGAAAAGCCAGTGTGTTTGAGGAGTTCAGGGGCATCGGAACACCGGGAATTGGTCCGGGACTGAAGGCGGTATTGCAATATATGCGCGATCTGAGAGGCCATGACGACCTCGATTGACAGTAATGTATTTCTGGCTCTTTGGAATCAGGCTGATACAGCGAACCTGCTGGCAAGTGCGATGCTCGATGCAGCCGCGGGAAAAGGACGCCTGGTAATTACCGGTGTCGTTTATGCGGAGTTGCTTGCCGGGCGATCGGCACGTTCACTCGACCAGTTTTTCGAGGCGACGCGCATCGTCATCGACTGGTCGATTGATGAAAAAATTTTGCGGCTGGCTGGTGAAGCGTATCAAGGCTACGTACTTCGCAGGCGAAGAAGCCACGGTACGCTATCCCGGAGACTCCTCACAGATTTTTTGATCGGAGCTCATGCCGAGTCGCACGGATATTCATTGCTTACTTTCGATCAACGAGGTTATAAAGCAGCTTTTCCGGGTGTGTCCATTGTCCCGGTAAAACTGCCTCCGCTTTAATTCGACCGGTAGTTCGTGAACTGAAGCGCCACGCCGAAGTCCTTCGCGCGCAACATCCCCATAATCTCTTGCAAGGTGTCGCGGTCTTTACTGACGATGCGCACCGTATCGCCCTGAATGCTGGCCTGGGCCTTCTTCTTCGACTCCTTGACCAGCGCGACGATCTGTTTCGCCTTCTCCGACGGGATGCCCTGTACGAGCTTCACCTTCTGGCGAACGCTGGAGTTGGCTGCCGGCTCAATCTTCTCGTACTCCAGGTTCTTCAGCGAGACGCCACGCTTGACCAGCTTCTGCGACAGGATCTCGATGACGGCCTTGAGCGTATGCTCGCTGGCCGAGGCAAGCTGGATGGACTCGCTGCCCTCAAGCTCAATCTTCGACTTCGAATCCTTCAGGTCGAAGCGCGTGTGAATCTCCTTCGATGCCTGGTCGATGGCGTTTTTGACTTCCTGAATCTCTACTTTGCTCACAACGTCGAAGCTGTTATCAGATGCCATGGTCCTGTCCTCGGTTCATTCCTCGTACCAAACTATCGAATCCTATTATGTCAGGCCGTTGTGGGGAAGAGGCGGTGGAAGTTTTCCGTCGTCAGTTCTGCAATAGCCTCATGTGAGATGCCGCGCAGCTCAGCCAGGGCTGCCGCTGTGTGAACGACGTAGGCAGGTTCGTTGCGCTGACCGCGCAGAGGAATCGGCGCAAGAAACGGCGCGTCCGTTTCGACGAGGATGCGATCCGCCGGAGCTTCGAGCGCCGCGTCGCGGATGGGTTGCGCCTTTGGGTATGTCAGGTTTCCGGCGAACGAAAGATAAAAGCCTGCCTCGACCGAGCGGCGGCCCTGCTCCGGCGTACCGGAGAAGCAGTGCATGATGCCGCCGAGTCCATGCGGGGTCCAGTGCTCAGCAATCAGGTCGAGCAGGTCTTCCCATGCGTCCGCCGTGCCAAACTTTGCCTTGGCCTGCGGCGTGGCCAGCTCACTGGTGCGGCAATGGATGAGGATAGGTTTCCGCGCGGAGGCGGCGATGCGCATCTGCGCGATGAACGCCTCTTTCTGTACCGGCGGCAACGGATTTTCGACGTGATAGTAGTCCAGGCCAATCTCTCCGACTGCGATGCACTTCGCGTCCGCGGCCAGCGCGCTCAGTTTGGCGAGCGCCTCGGGAGTGGCCTTCGTGGCCTCCTGCGGATGGATGCCTGCGCTCGCATAAATCTTCGGCTTCTCCGGCGAGGACGGCTCGTTGGCAAAGTCAAGCGCCAGATGCATCTCGTCCGGCCCTTCGCCGATGCCAATGGCCATAATCGTGTGGACCCCGGCAGCATAGGCGTTGCGAAGAATGGCCTCGCGGTCTTCGTTGTAAAAGTCAAGATGGGCGTGTGAATCAATCAGCGGCATAGTCTTTGATTTTAAAGCTAAAGGGACTGAGCGCCATGGAACGGGCAAAAGGTAAGATGTCGGCATGAACCATTCTTCGGAGCATGAAGCAATACCAGCAAACGCGAACGTGCTTGCCCAATCCCGGGTCTTCCATCTCGACCAGATGCCCGTCCGGAAGATGGCCAACGGCGGCAGAAGCTGGGATGTCGTGCGTGGCGTGCTGGCGACAGGCGAGGTCATCGCGATCCACGAGTCCGAGCAACCGGCAGGGCTCGCGCCCAACCCGGCGCACACCATCGAGCACACGGAGTTCATCACCATTATCGAAGGCACGCTAGAATTCACATACGATGGCAAGGCCGAGCGCGTCGGCCCGGGCGGAGTCCTCTACGTGGCTCCGGGAACGATGCATCAGGTGAAAAACATCGGCGACGGCCCGGCACGATATGTGGTCGTGGCGATTGGCGGAGACGTGAAGCGATAGCTCAAAACGCCCGCACGGAGTAGGATGGCGAGCATCCAGCAAATAGCACAAGGAGCATGGAGACGATGAAGAACATGGACCGGCGGGATTTCTTTGTGGCCCTTTCCGCCTTTGCGGCGATGGGCGGAGCGGCGATAGAAGGCACGGCGGCAGCGCAGGCGTATGTTCCGCACGCGCCAGGCGAAAAGGTGCTCTCGCAGTCGGAGGCGTTTCCCTACAACGCGCTGCCGGTCAAGCACTCCGCGAACGGCGGCGAGAGCCGCGCCGTCATCACCGGCGTGCTGGCCACGGGAGAGAAGGTGGAGATGCACGAGACCACCCTGCCTCCGGGCAAGATGCCGCATCCACCGCACAAGCACCGCCACTCCGAGTTCATGATGATCCGCGAGGGACAGGTCGAGTTCGACAACGACGGCAAAAAAGAGCGCGTTGGCCCAGGCGGAGTCATCTTCGCCGCCTCGAACGTGATGCACGGCCTGCTGAACGTGGGCGACGTGAACGCGAATTACTTCGTCATCGCCATCGGCCGCGAGACCGGGGCCATGCCCGTATAAACGCCGCCGGAGCCTGGGATGAACACCTCGATTTGGCAGTCTTGCTTAAGGGCATGGCTTCAGCCGTACCGCAAGCCCCCACTATCAACGCGGCTTTAGCCGCTGAGGTACAAGCTTCCGTCGGTTCTCGCGACTATTTAAGCCGCGAACCCAGCGCAATCTCTTCACCAAACGTAGCGAGCACAGGCTT
Organism: Edaphobacter sp.; assembly: GCF_035763405.1. Taxonomy (NCBI): domain Bacteria; kingdom Pseudomonadati; phylum Acidobacteriota; class Terriglobia; order Terriglobales; family Acidobacteriaceae; genus Edaphobacter; species Edaphobacter sp. The sequence continues at coordinate 2,192 of NZ_DASUBE010000034.1, read as the reverse complement.
GCCGTCCTCGCCGTGGCTCGCGGCCAGCAACATGCCGTGCGACTCAAGCCCGCGCATCTTGCGCGGCGCAAGATTGGCAATGACGACGATGCGCCTGCCAATCAACTCCTCCGGGGTGTACCACTGCGCGATGCCCGAGAGAATCTGCCGCCGCTCGTAGCCAAGGTCCACTTCAAGCCGAAGCAGCTTGTCGGCCTTCGGAATACGTTCGGCGACGACAATCTCGGCCACGCGCAGATCAATCTTCACAAAGTCGTCGATGGCAATCTGCGGAGTTTCAGGCACAGCAGCCTCAGCATGGTGCGCGTGAAGGGGATGCGTCGTCTCGGCCACAGGGTTCAGCGCCGCCGTAGCCGAGGCCGAAGCAATCGGCATCTCACGGAACTCGGACCGCGTGTGTTTGGAGGCATCGAGGTCCGAGTTGACCTGCGGGAGTCCTGCGGATTTGGCCGTCTTCTGCGTGGAGTTGTTCTGCTCGATGTCGTTCATGAGTTGGATGAGTTCCTTTGGTGCTCGGGGAAAGATAGGTGAGATAGGGCCGAGCTTCGTGCCCGGTTTTAAGCCGCCCCATTGTAGATTTTTTAGCTCACCCTTGCGCGCAGCTTCTTCAATGTCGCCAAGCCCAAGCTGGGACCAGACTTGCGCGGTGGCGTAGGGCATTACTGGATAGAGGAGAGCGGTGATGATGCGGATGGAATCTACTAGTTCATAAAGCAAACCCGAGACGGTGAGTTCCTCACCCGGCATCTTAATCAGCTTCCATGGGGCGGTTCTCGTAAGCGTCGAGTCGCAAAGAGCGATACCACCCATAATTACTTCTAGACGTCGATTGAAATCAAGGGCTTCATATTCTTCAAAACCCGTTCCATCGAACGAGTAAGTTTTCACATCGTAAAGATGTAAATTGTCCCAGTTAAATGTTTGGCTTGGGGCCGAGAATGGCGTCCACGGTTGGCCTCCTCGCTGAGGAATATATCCGCCGTAATACTGCTCGATCATCTTAAGCACTCGACTGACAAGGTTGCCGTAACCGTTGGCGAGGTCAGCGTTGTAACGAGCAATCAATGCATCGAAGCTGAAGCTGCCGTCCTGGCCGAAGGGGATTTCGCGGAGAAGGAAGTAGCGGAGAACGTCCGCAGCGAAGAGGTCTTGTCCGGCTTTGGTTGGTGGCTGTGGCTCGGTGGGAGGAACAGCAGATTCCTCCGCTACGCTGCGGAATGGAAATGCATTTGGGATGGGCGAAGGTGGGCAGAGAGTGCCGAAGGCGTCGAGGATAGTCTCAGTGCGGACGATGTTGCCCTTCGACTTCGACATCTTGTCGTTTTCAAAGAGCAACCAGCCGTGCGCTGTGATCTGTTTGGGGAGCATCTTCCTCGCCCAGGTGACGTGCGCTTCAAAAGTCAGCTCGTCAGGTTTCTTTCCAGCCAAATCAGGATTGAGCGCCAGCAGGAATGCAGGCCAGTAGACGCAGTGGAAGCGGATGATCTCCTTGCCGACGAGGTGCAGTTCTGCGGGCCAGTATCTCTGGAACTTCGCTTGTTCAGTGGGGTCGTCCGAGCCGTAGCCAATTGCCGTCATATAGTTGGCCAGCGCATCGAGCCAAACATAGATAACATGCTTCTCGTTGCCGGGCACAGGGATGCCCCACTTGAAGCTGGTTCTTGAGATGCTTAGGTCTTTCAGCGCTCTGGGGAGATAGAGATTGCCTAGTGCTGTGGTGCCTGTCGTCTCGGCTAGGTACGAATTTGGATCGATGGCATCGCGCTCTATCTCTGCATCTTGAGCATAGGCCGGACTGACGTTCCCACGCAGAAAGCTCAGTACTTCATTGCGACGCGAGTCCGGCTGGATCGCCAGCGTGCCGGACTCAATCAGGTCGATGAGTGGGCGTTGAAATTCTGACAGCTTGAAGAAGTAGTTCTCTTCGGTGACAGTCTCGGTGATGCGCCCGCACTCAGGACACGGCGCGCCGACGGGTACGTCCACGAACGTCTCGTCGGAGATGCAGTACTGGCCGGTGTAGCTCCGCAGCTCGATAAAGCCGTTCTGCTGGAGCGTGCGGAAGAGCTTCTGCACGCCTGCCTTGTGGCGAGGCTCCGTCGTGCGGATGTAGTCGTCGTTGGTGATGCCCATGCGCTTCCACAGATTCTGGAAGCTGGCCGAGACCTCATCGGCGAACTGCTGCGGCGCGA
>NZ_DASUBE010000033.1:0-8551 GCF_035763405.1 Edaphobacter sp. | reverse complement strand
GACGGACTGTCCGTCAGACTCACTGATATTCCGGTTTATCCGATTCTCGGTCGGCTTCTTCATCGTCTCACTCCCATTCATGGGATCATGGCCGCTCTTGCGCGATGTTGTCTACAATCTCGTATCAAAGCTCTGACGGATTAGTCCTCATAAACGCTGTTCTCGTCATGGATGCGTCTCAATTGATGCCCAATCGCCGAGTCACTCATCGACCTTCAGGGATGAGTACCTGGTCGGCTTCCTTCCCGCAATTTATCCGAAGCTCGTTTCCACGATCCCGACCCTAATCAGATGACCAACCAGACCACGCTCCTCAAATTCGCGGCGCACGTAGTCTTCCAATCCACAGCCCAGCCCTTGACGCGACCGATAAAATAAGAGATGGGAGCGGTGGAACTTTTAGCCAAGAGGGAACGTCTCACAATCGAAGTCCATTCGGACAAAACCACTTTGTTTTGAATACTTTGGGCACAACCATGCCGAAACCCCCTTGCGTTTCTGGGTTTGGCAACATGATTGCGCCGAAGTCCAAACCTAACTCCTTTGTTCAAAGGACTTTGCATACTTAACCCCGGGAGGGGGGAGCCACCATGACCACCCGCACCAACCGCATCCGCCAAGCCGCCCAACTCACCCTCGCTCTCGCCCTCACCACCGCCGCGCTCGCCCAGCCAAAAATATTTTTCCCCACCGACTACGGAGCCAAACCCGACGGCGCCACCCTCGCGACAGCCGCAATCCAGAAAGCCATCGACACCGCAACCAAAGCCCACGGAACCGTCAGCTTCAAGCCCGGAACCTATCTCACCGGCTCCATCTTCCTCAAGTCCGGCGTCACCCTGGACGTCCCCGAAGGCGTCACCCTCATCGGCTCCGACAAACTCGCCGACTACCCCGAACTCCCCACCCGTGTCGCCGGCATCGAGATGACCTGGCCCGCCGCCCTCATCAACGTCCGCGACCAGCACAACGTCACCATCACCGGCCACGGCACCATCGACGGCGACGGCCCGCCCTGGTGGAAGTCCTACTGGGACCTCCGCAAGATTGACGAGCCCAAGGGTCTCCGCTGGGCCTCCGACTACGACGCCAAACGCCCCCGCCTGGTCCTCATCCAGAACTCCGCCAACGTCCACTTCGGCGGCGGCCTCCTGCTCAAACGCTCCGGCTTCTGGACCGTCCACGTCCTCTACTCCCACGACATCACCATCGACGGCGTCACCATCCGCAACAACGAAGGCGGCCGCGGCCCCTCGACCGACGGCATCGACATCGACTCCTCCCACGACATCCTCGTCGCCCACGCCGACATCGAAAACAACGACGACGCCCTCTGCCTCAAAGCCGGTCGCGACTCCGACGGCCTCCGCGTCAACCGCCCCACCTACAACGTCGTCATTCGCGACTCCATCATCCGCCGCGGCGCCGCCGCCATCACCATCGGCAGCGAAACCTCGGGCGGCTTCCGCAACATCGAGGTCTACAACATCACCGCGCTCTCCGGCGTCCCCTCCGGCGTGCTCTTCAAATCCGCCCACACGCGCGGAGGCTACGCCAAAGACATCCGCATCCACGACCTCACCCTCGAAGGCGTCGCCATCCCCATCCACATCACCATGAACTGGAACCCGAGCTACAGCTACGCCACCATGCCGCCCGGCATCACCAACCCGCCGCCGTACTATAAGGTCCTGACCACCCCGGTCCCCGATGGCAAGGGCCTGCCCCACTTCTCCGATGTCCACATCTGGAACATCAAGGCCACCGGCGCGCGCCAGGCGTTCAACGTCAGCGCCTACCCCAACGCCACGCTCGACAACTTCCGCCTCGACCACCTCGACATCGAAGCCAGGACAGCAGGCGTCATCGCCAACGCAAAAAACTGGACCATGACCGACAACAAGATCCAGACCGCCGACGGCAGCAAAGTCACCTTCACCGACTCCTCCGTCAACGACACCACCACACCCTACGGCGAACCGAAATGACACACGCTCCAAAGCACGTGATCTCGACCGGAGGCGGGGCTTTTGCCGCCGGAGTGGAGAGCCCCCCGTATTCTGCACTCCCCGCAACCACTATTACTTCCACGCAGAGAAGGAAAACATAACACCAATCAAAACGACCACGGATAGAACGGACAACACGGATAAAAACAAATCCGTGAAAATCCGCGCCCATCCGCGGTCGTCATTAACATCCGTGCAGATCGGTGTTAAGCCTCACGCCCGCGCAAAGTCAATAAACGCATGAACCGGATCGGTGTGAATCAGCTTCACATCCACCGTATCGCCCACATCCAGCCCGCGCTCGCCGTGCACCACCTTGCCCTCCACCGGAGGATGAAACACCCGCACCCACGTCCCTTTGTCGCCCGCGCCGGTGACAACTCCATGGAACGTCTGGCCCACTTGATCAGCCAAAGCCACCGCAGCAACGCGCTTCTGCATCGCCCGCTCCACCTTCCGAGCCGCGCGCTCCTGTAGATTGCACTGCGCGGCAATCGCCTCAAGCTCCGCATCGGAGTACGGAGCGGGCTGCTTCGCCAGCATCGCCTTGACCAGCCGCTGCGTCACCAGGTCTGGAAACCGCCGGTTCGGTGCAGTCGAGTGCGCGTAGTCCCCCGCAGCCAGCCCGAAGTGCCCCGGAGGATTCGGATCGTTCCCCGGAGTCAGCACATACTCCCCCGGCCCCATCAGCTTGATGATCGCCAGTGCCAGGTCAGGATAGTGAACCGAATCGCTCGCCCGCTGCGCCGAAAGAAACGCATTCAGCGCGCCTGAGTCCGGCTCCGCAGACAGCTTCGTCCCATGACGCCCGACCAACTCAACAATCCTGTCCCACCGCTCCGGAGTCTTGACGATGCGCCGGATGCACGATCGCCCCGCCGCCTTCAGCATTCGCGCGCCCACGCCGTTGGCCGCGATCATGAACTCTTCAATCAGGTCGGTCGCGCGGTTGTGCGCCGCCGTGCGTATCTCCTGCACTTTCCCGTCAACAACCACCGGGTCCGCCTCCGCCCGGTTGAACTCCAGCGCACCCTGCCGCACACGCTCCGCCCGCAGAGCCAACGCAGCTTCGTCCTGCAGTTTCAACTGCGCCTGCAACTCCGACGAAGCCGCCACCTTCGCATCCGGTTGCGCCGTCCCTTCAAGCCACGGTCCGACCTTGCTGTATGCAAGCTGCGCCTTGTTCCTGACTACCGCGCGATAGATGTTCTCCTGCCCCACCCCACCATTGGCATCCACCACGAACTCGACCACGTCCGCCGCGCGATCTTCGTTTTCGTTCAGCGAAGTCAGATCGGTCGAAAGCTCGTTCGGCAGCATGGGAAAGTTCTTCACTGCCGTATAGACCGTCTGCGTCTGGTCTTTCGCATGGTCGTCGATCGGCGTGCCCTTCAACACCGAGGACGACACATCCGCAATTCCCACGCGCACGCGGATGCCGCCGTCTACACGATCAGCGACCTCAATCTGGTCGAGGTCGCGCGACGTGTCGTTGTCGATCGAAGACCAGAGCAGCGAACGCATATCGCGCACGTCGCCGCCGGGCTCTACGGCGTGACCGTCGGCACGAATCTCCTCCACCTGTTCTTCGGTTCCGGTCGGAAAGCCTGGATGAAACCCCTCGCGGACCATCTCCGCAGTAGCCGCAGCAGCAAGATCGAATGGATGACTGGACATGCATCGCCAGCCTATCACGCGGCAGGCTGCGCCTGCTCCAGTGCTGAGACGAACAAACCAGCCCAGCGCGAGACCTGTTCCGCATACGCACCCGTCACCGCGTCGCGGCTGCCTTCGAGCACCGCCATCTGCACCGCGAAGTTTCCCACGGTCGAGCTCTCCGGCGACCCGCGAAACAGCTCCAGCCCCGTGGCCTCGGCCGTCAGTCGATTCAGAAAATCATTCTGGCTTGCACCACCTACAACAAACAATCGTTTCAGCTTCTTGCCGCTGTGCAGCGCCACGCGGTCCAGCACCTTCGCGTAGCGCGCCGCAAGACTGTGAAAGATGAGGCTCGCAAACGCAGGCGCATTCGCCGGAGACTCATCAAGCGGATCGAGCCCCTTCCGCGCGCGCTGTGCGTTGATGCGCTCCGGCATCCGCCCCGCGAGCAGCAGATCAGGATCATCGACATCGAGCAGACCCTGCGGCTTCGGAACCTTTTCTGTAGCGGCAACCAACTCAGCAACCGTCCACGTCCCGCCGTCGGCGGCCCACTTGTCCATGCACTGCCGGACCAGCCACATGCCATTCACATTTTTGTGAAAGCAGATTCCACCGCCCACCGCGCCGAGGTTCGTGAAGTTTTCCTCCGCTGCCGCAGCGCCGTTGCGAGGCTGCTCCAGCAGCGTGCCCACCAGCGACCACGTGCCCGAGCTGATGTACGCCCAGTCGTTCCCCGTCGCGGGAATGCCCGCAATCGCCGACGCAGTATCGTGGCACGCGGGCGCAATCAGCACCGCATCGCGCAGCGCCGGAAGCTCAGCCAGCGGTCCGCGCAGTCGTCCAATCTCCGTTCCCGGAGGTACCAGCTTTGGCGCGCACGCCAGATCAAGCTGCGCCGCCTGAAAGATCTCGCGGCACCACTGCCGGTTATATAGCTCCACCATCTGCGTGTGTGTTGCATTGGTATGCTCGGCCACAGGAGCCGCGCCCCACCGCAAGAGCACATACTCCGGCAGATTCAGCCACTGGCGTCCCTCCGGCAGGCCAGCCAGCGCATCCGCATAAAGCTGATAGAGCGTGTTGATGCGCATCAGTTGAATGCCGGTCAGCTCACGCAACCTGTCCGGGCCAATCCTGCGATGCAGCGCGCGCTCCGCCTTGACGGTACGCTCGTCACGATAGCAGAACGGATCGGCCAGCGCCTTGCCGTCCGCGTCCACGCGGACATAATCGACCGCCCAGCCATCGACGGCAATCGACCGCACGCCCTCGGTGGCAATCGCCGCGCACTTGCGCAGTCCCTCGTCGAGCCCCGCTTCAATCCGTGCGAAGTCCCAGTGCAGCCCGCCGTCAATCTCGCGCGGAACATTCGCAAATCGATGCACCAGCGAGATCTTGGCCTTGCCTCCAGCCCAGCGTAGCAGCGAGACACGACAGCTCTCCGCGCCCAGATCGACTGCAATCAGCGCGCGTGTGTCCTTCGGCAACAACACTGTGCCTGGAGCTCGTCTCATCGCAGATACGCCTCGGTCAACCCACCATCGACAGGAATCAGATGGCCGGTCGTGCAGCGCGCCAGCGGCCCGGCGAGGAACAGGATCGCCTGCGCGCAGTCCTTCGGGTCGATGGGCTGATGCGTCAGCGTGCGCGTCGCATAGAACTTCGCAAGCTCATTGCGCAGGCCGTCGTCGGTATCCTTCTCATCGAACGGCAGCTTGTACTTTTTGAGCGACGCAATCACGCGGTCGCGCGGAAACATCGTCGAGCCCTTCACCACCGTTGCAGGCGAGATGCCGTTCACCCGCACCTTCGGCGCCAGCGACACGGCAAGCTCGCGCACCAGATGGCTCAACGCGGCCTTGCTCACGTCGTAAGCCTCGCTGCCGCGCTTGGCAACGACGGCGTTCGCCGAGCTGGTCAGCACCATGCTCGCGTCGATTCCCTGCTCGTTCAAAATCTTCTCCGCCTCATCCGCCAGCAGGTAGTTCGCCGTGACATTCACCTCCAGCGTCAGCGCCCACTGCGCATCGCTGATGACGCCATCGGGCGACGAAGGAAACAGCGCAGCCGTGTTGATAAGAATATCGATGCCGCCGAACTGCTTCACCGTCGCAGCCAGCGCGGCCTTGATCGCTGCGCGGTCGCGGATGTCGATGCTCGTCCACGTCACTGCTTCTTTGCCTGCAATCGCAGCCGTCTCTGCCGCAACAGCCTCCGCACCCTTCACATCGCGGTCGGCGACGACGATATGCGCGCCGCGCTCGGCAGCCAGCAGCGCCACCTCGCGCCCAATCCCGCTGCCTCCGCCGACGATCAGAGCAACGCGGCGGCTCAGCTCTTGCTCCGGCGGCTGACGGCGAATCTTCGCCTCTTCGAGCTTCCAGTACTCGATGCGAAACGCCTCGCTCGGCGGCAGCGCGACATAGTTCGAGTAGACGGTAAACTGGTCCGCGCTCGCTGCCGGTCCGGCCTGCGGAATCTCCTTGCACTCGACGCCAGCGCCGAGCGAGCCCGCGCCCTGCATCACGCCAATCGCGTTGATGTAGAACTCGCCCGTAATCCGCGACTCGGTTTTATTTTTGCCGAAGCTGAACATGCCCACGCCCGGCACCAGCACCACGGTGGGGCTGGCATCGCGCACCGCAGGCGAATCCTTCACCGCATGCTTCTTGTAGTACTCCGCATACTCGGCGCGATAGGTCTCAAGCGCCGTCTCGATCAGCTCCTTCAACTCGGAAGGATCGCCGGCCGGATTCCATTTGATGAACATCGGCCGAATCTTCGTGCGGATGAAGTGGTCCGGACAACTCGTGCCCAGGTGCGCCAGCTTCTCCGCCTGAGCCGAGTTCACAAACTCCAGCACCTGCGGCAGGTCCGAGTAGCTGCCGATCCACCGCTGCTTCCGCGACACCGCTCCACGCAGATACGGCATGATGCCCGCCGCAATCGCAGCGCGGTCGTCACGTGACTTCACCACGCCGCCGCCAAAGGGCTTATAGCCAGCGGCTCCGGCGTGACGCTCGATGAACTGTCCAAGCTGGTCGATGATCGTAATGGTATTCAGGTAGCACTCACGCTGCGTCGCGCCCCACGTAAAGAGGCCGTGGCCGCCCAGCACCACGCCGTCGCACCCCGGCGTCTCTGCGACAATCTTCTTGAGCATCATGCCCAGCTCAAAGCCCGGACGCTGCCACGGCAGCCACGCCAGCTTGTGGCCGAACTCCTTGTTGAACTCCTCCATCTTGATCTTCCCGTTGGCCGAAGCCGCCAGCGCAATCCCCCAGTCCGGGTGCAGATGGTCCACATGCGCGAACGGCAGGAAGCCGTGCAGCGGCGTATCGATGGAGGCAGCGACGGGATTGTTCCCAAACGTACACAGCGGATACATATCCACCATCTCGTCTTCGAGATCCACGCCCTTGTACAGCGTTTCGAGCGCGAGCAGCTTCTCCATATAGAGCGTCGCAAACCCCGCGCGCTTGATGCTGCCCAGGTCGCCGCCGCTGCCCTTCACCCACAGAATCTGCTTTGCCTTGCCATCCACCGGATCGACCTGCTCCAGCTTCGAACTGGTATTGCCGCCGCCGAAGTTCGTAATCCGCAGGTCGGAACCGAGCAGGTTCGACCGGTAGCGGAGCAGCTCTGGCCCATCCAGCTTCGACGCCACCGCGTCGTCCCACTTGTCTTCAAGAAACCGTAAACCGCCTTTGCCCGCCATCTGAAAACCTCGCTCGCCTGAAATCTGTCAGTTTATTTTCCACCATTAACACCAATACAGCAACTATTTCAAATCCGAAAATAGCGCGCGGCCCTTCCTGAAAGGACCGCATCCGTGAAAATCCGCGTCCATCTGTGGTCGTCTTTCTCAATCGGCACTATCGGTGCAAATCGGGTTAAACCTTCAGCCTCTACAGCAGCGACTCCCGCGTCACCAGCTTGTGCTCCACGTAGTTGTACGGCGGCACGGTCTGACCCCGCAGCAGCGAAAGCCCCAGGTGAATCAGGTTCGGCCCATACGAGTTCGTCTCGTGCGAGACCGACGCAATCAGTGGCGACCGATCCTTGCGCATCTCGGAGATCGCCTCGGCGATGCAGTCCTGCCCCACAATCGCCACATGCTTCTCGCGCTTCTGCTCATTCACGGCATCAACCGCGCCCAGCGCACTGGTGTCCGTCGCTGCGGCAATCAGAATGTGCTTGTCTTTCGGATGCCGCTGTAGAAAGTCCGAGACCAGCTTTTTGCTGCGATCGCGCATTCCGCGCCCGTCCATCCTCACAAACGACTCGACCGGCAGCTCGGGAATGCCGCTGCGTACGCCCTCGAATGCACCCGTCATACGGCTCTGCACCAGTTGTCCGGCCTCGGCCAGATCCAGTCCAAGCACCCAGTCCACCTTGCCGCCCCAGTTGTCGTTCGCATAGCGTGCCAGCGTCTCGCCTGCCTCCACACCCACGCGATAGTTGTCCACGCCGAAGTACGTCGCATGCGGATGCGGAATGTCGATGGCGATCATCGGAATCTTCGCCCCGGCAATCTTGTCGGCGATCATCGGAGCGACCTCCTGCTCGACCTGAAACTCGATGACCAGGTCCACTTTGCTCCTCACAAACTCCTCGGCATTCTTCAGCGCCGTGGCTGCATCGTACTTATTGTCCAGTACGAGCAGGTCCACGCCAACCGATGCCGCCGCGTCCTTCAGGCTCTCCGAGACCTCCACCGAAAACGGCATGTCCGCGCTCTGCGCCGCGAAGCCGAAGCGCATCTTCTTCGGCCGTGTCACCTGCCGGTAGAGTCCATCGGGCGACTGCGCCAGATACCCACGATGCACAAACGTCTTCAGCACGCGGTACACCGTCGTCTTCGAGATGCGCGTCTGGCG